>NZ_JACHGW010000001.1:1500000-1694696 GCF_014202505.1 Armatimonas rosea
TCTCCAGCTCCTGCTTGTGCCAGGCAAGGACCCCAATAATGGAGACAAGCCCCACGAAGATGACCCCCAGGATCATGAAGGCTTCCATGCTACTGCTCCGTTCTCAGGCGTGCCAGCGGGTCGTTGGCGGCGGTGGTGGTGTAGGTGCGTGTCTCGATGCGGTCGACACGCTCCTCCATACGGGTGAGGGCGGCGTCGAAGGACATGTCGTAGCGCATGGTCGTGTCGCGGAGCTGGCGCACCTCGTTGCGGAGCTCTTCAATTGCAGCCTGGGTTGAGGCATCGTTTGACTGGATGCCACGCATCTTTATCTCCGCCATCTTTAGGCGGTGCTTGAGCATGGCATTGAATCCTGCAAAGCCGAAGATGGTGAAAAAAATAAACGCAAATGTCTCGCCTGGTCCCATAGGTCTATCCTCGTGCTACCCGCAGGGCATCGGCGAGCGATAGCCGTCCCGCGTAGAGCGCTTTGCCGACTATGACAGCTTCTACGCCGCTTTGTTGCACGGCAGTGAGCTTCTCAATATCGGCGATTCCGGCCACACCGCCCGATGCGATCACGGGTAGCCCGACTGCCTCAGCGAGGGCTGCGGTTGCCTCGACATTGACCCCTTCGAGCATGCCATCGCGGGCGATATCGGTGAAGAGAAAGCGCCGCCCGCCCAGCGCCGCCATGCGCTTGCAGAAGTCTTCGACGCGCTCGCCGCTGGTCTCTTTCCAGCCATGGGTCGCGACAAAACCGTCGCTGGCATCGGCCCCGACAATCACCTGCTCGCCGTACTGCGCCAGGATCGCCGCGATCGCCTCTGGGTTGCCCGCCGCGCTCGTCCCGACAATCGCCCGGCTCGCCCCAAGCGCCAGCATCGCCCCAACTTTCTCCGGCGTCCGCAGCCCCCCGCCCACCTGCACGGGGATGCTCACCGCCGCTAGAATCGCCTTAATCACCGGATGGTTGGTCGCCTCCCCGGTCTTGGCACCGTCTAGATCGACGATATGTAGCCGTGTCGCGCCGGCTTGCTCAAACCCCCGCGCGGTCGCGATAGGATCGTCGGCCACTTTCTCGCTCGTCCCAAAATCGCCTTTTCGCAGACGAACCGCCTGCCCGCCAAATAGATCAATGGCGGGAATTATCTCTAGTCCCATTCGATTTCCTTGTCGCATTTTTTATCCCGCTGTGAGTTCTTGTCCCGCAGTGATGCCAGCGGCCAGATAATAATCACCATCAGCAAGGGCAGCAAGAATCTAGCCGACATGCGCCCCATTCCCGGCACGAAGTTCCCCGCTGCTATGAAACGTTCCATGAGTAGAAACAGGAGCGTCATCACTCCGACATAGGCAAAAATCCTATAATGCAGCTTCCACTTTGGGGTTAGCCAGTACATCAGAATTCCCACCACAATGTTGACCATATCGCAAGCCAGTATCCGTGCGGACTGTTGAAGAGGAGAAAAGAACGAGGCGAGGAGGAGAGCCTGAGCGAAAATAAACAGCGCGAGCCAAAAGAAACGCTTCAGAGTCGTCTCTGGCAACGACCTCTCCGCTTGCTGTAATTGCATCTCAAACCTCCTCTCAAGACCGCCGGTTGAAACCGGCGTCTGCAATGGCGTCGTTCCTCCGCCGCAAAGCCCATGCCGGGCTACTGAATCTGTTCCTCAGCCCGCACCCAGCGGCGGATTTAAAGCCGCGCGAAGTTGTCGAGAATTTGCAGTCCCACCTTGCCGGACTTCTCGGGGTGGAACTGGACACCGAAGATATTGCCGACGGAGACCGCAGAGCAGTAGGTCAGCGTGAACTCGGTCTGGGCGGCAACGACGCTTGGGTCTTCGGGGGCGCAGTAGAAGCTGTGGACAAAGTAGACCATCGCGCCGGGCTCTAGGCCGGCCATGAGCGGGCTCGCCTTGGGAAAGCTCAGCGCGTTCCAGCCGATCTGTGGGATCTTGATGCCGGGAGAGTCCGGGAAGCGCTGGACGCGGCCAGGGATGAGGCCGAGGCCGGGGTGCTCGCCCATCTCCTCGCTGGTGTCGAAGAGGAGCTGCATCCCGACACAGATTCCCAGAAAGGGCTTGCCCGAGTGCGCGGCATCGAGGGCGACTTGCTCCAGGCCACGTGCACGCAGGGTCTTCTCCGCCGCACCAAACGCACCCACACCGGGCAAGATCACTTTGTCGGCGGCGGCGATCTCGGCGGGATCGCTGGTGACCTTGATGGCGTGGCCGAGCGACTCGAACGCCTTCTCCACCGAGCGCAGGTTGCCCACACCGTAGTCGATCAGCGCGATCATCTAGAGCACGCCCTTGGTCGAGGGAATGCCAGTGACACGGCTATCCAGCGCGACCGCTTGGCGCAGCGCCCGCCCGAAGGCCTTAAACGTAGCCTCGGCGATATGGTGGGCGTTCTTGCCGACAATCAGCCGGATGTGAAGATTTAGCCCCGCCTCACGGGCGACGGCGTGGAAGAACTCCTCGACCAGCTCGACCGCGAAGGTGCCGATACGGGTGTCGGGGAACTCGAGGGCGATATGTGCGCCGCCGCGCCCGGAGAAGTCGAGCGCGCACAGCACCAGGGACTCGTCCATGGGGACGGTCGCATCGCCGTAGCGGGTCATGCCCTTCTTATCGCCGACGGCTGCCTTCAGCGCCTGGCCTAGGCAGATTCCGACATCCTCGACCGTGTGGTGGTCGTCGATATGGTAGTCGCCCTTTGCTGTGATCTGCAGATTGAGCAGCCCATGCCGCGCGACATGGGTGAGCATGTGGTCAAAGAATCCCACTCCCGTGGCGAGCTGGCTGGAGCCATCGCCGTCGAGGTCGAGCGAGAGCGTGATATCGGTCTCGGAGGTCTGGCGGGAGAGGGAGGCGGTTCGTGGAGCACTCATACAGTAGGCAGTATATCAAGCACTAAACTGCCCTGCCGCTCGCGCCACGCCGCCTTGCCGGCCCGCACATCGAAGAAGTGGTCGTCGGCGAAGAGTGTCTCGTGGCCCAGGTTCTCCCGGGCGGCGGCGAGGATCTCGCGCCACTGGGCATTGTGATACGACGGCCACTTCACTCCCGCTTGGCAGTACGACGCATCGGCGAAGTAGCGGACGCGGTCCTCGCCGCCGGGCTTGGCGCGGCGGGCGTGCCAGAGCGCGGAGTAGACAAGCACCGCCGAGCCGGGCGGAAGATCATCGACAACCACCTCGCCGGGGAGCACTTGCTGGCCCAGGTGCCCCAGCGCTCCGTTGGCGATCACCGTGTTCTGGGTCCGCGGCAGCACCACCAGGTCCCCAACCTCGCCGTTGAGGCCGTTGAAGTAGTAGAACACATGGACCATGATGTGGCTCCGGTTGACCTGGGGCTCCTGCTCGTAGTCCTGGTGCCAGTTCGCGCCGGGGGTGCCGGGGCCTTGGCGGCTGGCGTGCAGGTGGTGGAAGGCAAAGCCGGGCCCCATCACCTGCTCGACCATCGCGAGGGTCTTAGGGTGGACAATCAGGGGACCGAGGTGAGGGAGCTGGCAGAGGTAGGGCACGGGCTCTTTGGCCTCGCGCAGGGCCTGGATCTGGTCCATGTCCGCCTTGTAGCCCGCCATCTCGTCGTCGTTGAAGAAGCTGGGGAGGATCAGAAAACCCTGGTCGTGGAAGGCGGCAAGCTGGTCGTCGGTGAGCATCATAGGCGAAATTATACCTTTATTGGGGGCCAAAATACGGTACACTGGGGGGCGAAATGAAGGTGCAAAGTCTGGTTGCCATGGGTCTGGCGCTTGTGCTGACCGGCGCGGCGCATGCCGAGCGGTTTATTTTCCAGCGGGGCGGGGCACTCTACAGCGCCAGCCGTGATGGGAAAGAGTCGCGGAAGGTGCTTGAGCTCGGCGGAGCCACCGGGACACTCTGGGCGGCCTCGCCCGACGGGCGCCGGATTGTCTGGACCAAGACCTCCAGCACCGAGACGGAGGGGAACCTCGCGACCCGGCCCGTCACCGTTTTTTTAAGCGATATCACCGGGCGACGGCAGAAGAAGCTCTTTAGCACCGATTCCCTGAAAGACCGTCAAGGGCGCGGGATCACCGAGATCGGCGCGAGTGTCGCAGGCGGCGAGGCGACCACCCTCAATGACTGGAGCCTGGTCTCGCTCTCCTGGAGTGCGGATGGTCGGACGCTCTATCTGGGGTGCACGCGCGTGGGGGCTGCTCCGGGGGTGACGACGCTCTCGGTGGATGCGCAGGCGGGGACGGCTCTGGTGGATGCCGACGGGCGCTGGAAGTCACTGGCGGCGGTGACCCAGCCGGATGCGCGCTCGACCTATCTGGCGGCGGTCTCGCTAGGGCGCGAGGCGGGCTCGGCACCGCTGGTAGTCTGCAATCTTGCGGTGGGCACTGCCTGGACCCCCGTGCCACCGCTCGGCGGGACACCGGTCTATGGGGCCGCGCTCTGGCCCGCGCTCTCACCCGATGGCAAGAAAGTGGTCTTTGCCTCCCTGCCCCGTGGCCTCTGGCTGGCGGAGGGGCCGGGCCTGCAGACCCGGCGCTTGGTGAGCGGCGAGGTCGCCCGCCCCCGGTTTAGTGAGGACAACAAGACGGTCTTGTTCCTCTCGCCCCGCCCCACGACTGCCGATAAGACGGCGTACGACCTCTACGAGCTTCCTGTCGGGAGCACGACCCCCAAGGTGGTGCTGAGCGATGTGGACTGGTTTGACCTTGTAGCGGACTGAGGAAGACATGCATCCAGACATTGAGACCATTCGGATTACCGAAGAAGAGATCGCGGCACGGGTGAGCACCCTGGGCGCACAGCTCGCGCGCGACTATGAGGGCAAGGACCTCTTGCTGGTGGGAGTGCTGACGGGCTCGACCCTGTTCATGGCCGACCTTGTGCGGCGGATCAATATCCCCCTCGCTTTTGATTTTGTCTCCGTGAGCACCTACGGCACGGGGAGCAAGGCGAGCGGCGTGGTGAAGATCCTCAAGGACCTCGATGAGCCCGTGGAGAGCCGCCATGTGGTGGTGGTCGAGGATGTCTTGAATCCCGCCATGTCGCGCCGCCTCTCGTACTTGCTGGACATGCTCAGCGCCCGAAAGTGCGCGTCGCTGCGGGTCTGCACCCTCCTGGATAAGCCCGTGCGCCGCCGTGCGCTGGGGATCAACCTGGAGCCCGACTACTGCGGCTTTGCGGTGGAGGAGGAGTACGTGGTCGGCTACGGGATGGACTATCTGGGCCGCTACCGCTCGCTTCCCTACATCGGCACGCTCAAGCCCGTGATCTACGGCGGCGGCTAGGCCGAGAGCACCAGCACCCGCGGGCTGGTGTACTCGTCCATGGTCCAGCGAATGCCCTCACGCCCGACTCCCGAGTCGCCCTCGCCGCCATAGGGCATGGCGTCGCTGCGGAACGTAGGCACATCGTTGATAATCACGCCGCCGACTTCTAGCTCCTGGTGGGCTTGGAGGACGCGGCGCATGTCGTAGGTGAATACCCCCGCTTGCAGGCCGAAGCGGCTGGCGTTGATGCGTGCGATTCCCTCATCGAAGCTGGCGACAGGCTCGACAATCACCACCGGGCCGAAGACCTCATCGCGCACCAAGGGCTGGTCTGTCGGGACAGCGGTGAGGATGCTGGGGGCCAGGAGCGCCCCATCACGCGGCCCCTGGAGGAGTACCCGAGCTCCCGCCGCCTTCGCCTGCTCCACCCACTGCTCCACCCGGATCGCGGCGTCTTCGGTGATCATCGGCCCCAAGTCCGTGGTCTCGTCGGCGGGATCGCCCAGCTTGAGGGCACGGACGCGCGCCACGAGGTCTGCACAGAAGGCCTCAAAGTAGTTCTCGACCACAAAAATGCGCTGCACTGAGATACAGACCTGCCCCGAGTAGGCAAAGCCGCCCACGACACAGCGGCCCACGGCATGCTCGACCTTGGAGGCGTGATCGACCAGAACCGCGGCGTTGCCTCCCAGCTCCAGGATCACCCGTTTTTTAGTGGCGCGCTGCTTGAGCGCCCACCCAACCGTGTCCGAGCCCGTAAAGGAGAAGACCGGGAGCCGGGGATCGTCGGCGAGCAAGTGCCCGATCTCCTGGGGCGTCTCGGGCGTGAGCACGGCAAAGGCGGCCTCGGGCCAGCCGCAGGCATGGACCAGCTCCTGGAGCTTGAGGGCGGTCTGGGGAGTCTTCTCTGCAGGTTTGAGAACCACGGGCGCTCCGACCGCAATCGCTGGGGCGACTTTATGGGCGACGAGGTTGAGCGGGAAATTGAACGGCGTGACAGCAGCGATGGGGCCGAGCGGGAACCGACGCACCAGCCCCATGCGCCCGACTGCCGCCGCGCTCAGATCGAGGGGAAGAAGCTCGCCCCCAAAGCGCCGGGCTTCGTCGGCGGCCAGCGAGAAGGTCAGCGCGGCGCGGTCCACCTCGACACGGGCATCGCGGATCGGCTTCTTTGCCTCGGCGCAGAGGAGCTGGGCAAAGGCCTCGCGCTGGTCTTGCAGGCCCGCGGAGATCGCCGTAAGGATGGCGTGGCGCTCGGCGGACGAGAGCTTGCGGGTCTGGTCAAAGCAAGCAACTGCGGCCGTGAGAGCAGCGTCGGCCTCGGCCAGTGTGGTGAATTTCATGCCCTCAGAATATCATTTTGTGGCTTATAGTAGGCCATGCCGACTTTAATCCTTGCGCTTCTGGCTCTGGCGCAGACAGAAGAGCCTCGACCGAAGCTCCCTCATGTCCCGATGTACGGCCTCAATGCGGGCACCTACCTGCCTGCCAGTGCGGCGGTGCGTACGCGCTTTGGGGGCAACTGGTTTAGCTTCTCGCCGGGGCTGGGGCCAGTCATCCCCCCGCCGATCCCGATGCTGATGTCTGACACCACCTTGATGACCCAGGCCAAGCAGGTCGGGGCGTTCAACAACCGTGCGTTCATGGCCTTGCTGGGGGCGCAGTACCAGTGGCCGCTCTACTCCCTCAAGCCCGTTGAGGGAGAGAAGCTCCGCCTGCCGACCTTCATGCCCTACGCGGGTGTGAGCCTGGGCGGGGCCTACGCCAACCTGCGCAGTGAGGCAGATGGGCTTAACACGGGGAGCGTCGCGCCCTACGGCAGTGTCTATATCGGAACCGCGGTGGGGATGGGGGCCTTTGCCGAGGCGCGCTGGCGCTCGGTGGGTGCGCTGCATGGGCTGAACCTCTCCGGGCTGGAGCTGGGTGTTGGGCTCCGCTTCTAGCACGGCACGGGCACGCTGGGGGACGCTGGCGCTGGCCTGTGTCCCTCTGGGGCTGGCGACCCGGCCGCTCAAGCGCCACGACGAAGCACTTGGCTCGGCCTTGGGCGATGCGCTCTGGGCCTTGCTGGTCTTGGCGCTGGTGGGCGTGGCCTTTCCCCGCTGGCCTCTGGCACGGCGGGCGGCGTTGGCGCTGGGGATCGCGGTCTTGGTGGAGGTGAGCCAGCTCTGGCACACGCCGTGGCTGGAGGCGCTTCGGCACAGCACGCTCGGGGCGCTGGCGATCGGGGGGAGCTTTTCGTTTGGTGACTTGGGCTGCTACGCGGCGGGGATTGCGGGGGGCTGTCTGCTCGATCGGTGGCTCAAGCATCGGGTATAATGCCAGGCGAACATCTGATTGCCGGAGAGAAGACACGTGGAACTGAAGTTTGTTTCGATTGAGAAGATTATTGAAGACCCCGACCAGCCTCGAAAGGTGCTGGACGAGGCAGCGCTGGCGGGGCTCGCCGACTCGATCCGCCAGCATGGGCTCCTGAACCCGATCACCGTGGTGGCGCTGGAGGGAGTCGATGCCTACCGGATTGTCACGGGAGAGCGCCGCTGGCGGGCATCGCGGCAGGCGGGGCTCACGGAGCTAGCGTGTATCGTGCGGAGCCTCGCCGATGAGACCCCCGAGAAGATGGCCGAGCAGCTGGTGGAGAACCTCCAGCGCGAGGACTTGACGCCGCTGGACAAGGCCAAGGCCCTGACCCAGCTCAAAGACACCCTGGGGGCGACCCATAAAGAGCTCGGGCAGCGCCTGGGAATCTCCGAGCGGACCGTGGGCTACCTGCTGGACCTTCTGGAGCTCCCTGAGGCCATCTCCGAGCAGATCGTCGCCTCGCCCAACCGCCCCGCCGACGGCAACCTCACCGAGAAGCACGGGCGGTTCCTGCGCCAGCTCAACGACCAGCCGGATTTGCAGGCCCACTTGGTCGAGAAGATCAAGGGCGAGAAGCTCTCCGCCGACGATACCGGTAAGCTGACCAAGGCGATCCGGGAGAGCCCCGCTCTCGCCGATGAGATCCTGGCCGCGCCGGTTCTGGAGCTCCCGAGCCTGCTGGGCAAGCGCGATGAGACCACGTTTAGCGCGGGGCGCGGCATGGCCAAGATTGTGGAGAAGATTCCCGCGATGCTGGAAGAACTCAAGCTGGAGCGTGCCTCGGCGGCGGACCTGCCCTTTATCGAGGAGAAGCTCACCGCAGCGCGCAAGGCCATCGACGAAAAACTCGCCGAGGTCAAGGCGGCCCAGCGCTAGTTGCCGCCGGTTGATGTATGTTGCGTAATTAATCCGTCAGTTTCGAAGGTGAGTTGACTGCCCTCTTTTTGTCGAGGAATTCTGAGGGCGGCTGCCTGTCAGAAATGCCTCTGAACGCACTCACGGATTAAATTCGCAACATACATAAACCGGCGTCTGCAATGGCCTTCGGCCGCAAAGCCCGTGCCGGGCTGGGTGTGGGCTAGTGCGATTCCGTGTTTGTTCTGGCCGTCCGTGCCCTGTCCAGCAGGGCGGCCAGCTCGCCGTAGGTGAATCCTGCCCAAATACCCTCTTTAGGAATCTCTACAGGGGGTAGCTTTGTCTCGGTCAGTTTCTCAAATACCTCACGAACCACGGCACTAAATAAAGTTCGGGTAGGGGTTGTGCTGGGATGGCTTTGGCAGATTCCCAACAGTTGCTGAAGCACTAGCAAGCAAGCAAGCTTCTGATCTTTCCCTGGTTGCCGTATCAATCTTACCCAGAGCTGTAGTGCTGAGTTTTCCTCGTGGCACTCCCAGAGTGCGCGCGATAGGTATGTTTGGGCATTGAGCTGACCGATTGGCTCGTCGTTCTGCCAGTTCGGATGTTGGAAGTAGCGCTCAATCCGCTCTTTTGCAACCTGCCAGTCCCCCTGCTTGGCGGCCAGATCATAGCCCAGGGAGGCGAGCCGCTCCACATCGGCGATGGCGGTTTCGGCAAGTACATCCCCTTCAGCATGTTGCTGCCAGAGCGCAGCCCAAGCCTGTTGGGATTTGGGGGAGTACTTGTCTTCCCCAAAGACAATCTTTTCCCAGGCCAGATAGATCGGCGATGGCCTTTTTCGTCGCGGCATTTTCTTGCTCCGACGAGTACACTACCCCAAGAGGCTAGTTTTGGAGATAATCAATTTACTTTCCGAGGGCTTAATCGGCTACCACGAGGGCTGGGAGCGGCAGCGGGCGCGGGTGGCGATGCGGATCGCCGACGAGGTACCAGATGGGCTTCTCTTGGTGGAGCACGCCTCCGTGGTCACCTACGGCAAGACCGCCAAACCGGAGTTCCGTCTGCTGAGTGAGGCAGAGTACGCCGCGCGGGGGATCGAGCTGGTGGCGACCGACCGCGGCGGGGACGTCACCTACCACGGGCCGGGGCAGCTCACGGGCTATCCGATTGTCCATCTGGGGGAGGGGAGGCGTGATCTCCACAAGTATGTCTGGACTCTCGAGGAGGCGATCATTCGCGCGGCAGCGGACTTTGGGGTGGCTGTTGGGCGGGTGGACTTTCACGCGGGGGTCTGGACGGAAGATGGCACGGGGTACCTGGCGGCGATTGGGGTTCGGGTGCAGCGCTGGGTGACCCACCATGGCTTTGGGCTCAATGTGGACAGCCGTGTTCAGGCGGGATTTGAGACCATTGTGCCTTGTGGGCAGGCCGGTAAGCGGGTGGTGAGCCTGAGCGAGCTGGCAGGGACGGAGCTCTCGCTTGAGGAAGTTGGGGAAGCGGTTTCACGGTATTTGTGCCAGTACCTAAAGTTCGTTTGACAAAACGCCTAAAATTCATGTACCCTTATGCGGGTTTTCGAACTCTAACAGGGTGGTCCGCAATGGCGCTGGTACGCCGACCCTTAGGAGGGGGCGTACTGTGGCACTGAGGGAACCATTCAGACAATTATGGAGGCTTCGTTTCTCATGCGAACTCGTTTGCAGTTTGCGCTCGCCGCTTTTGGCGTCGCAGCACTTGCACCCTCGGCTCTTGCAGCAGATGGTGTGACAGTAGGTGGGCAGTTGGAGGCGAACTACACGTACAACTTCAACAAGCCTAACACACGCAACAACACGTATCTTTTTAACAGCACCGACGGCCAGTTTACGGTCAACCTGGGTGAGCTCAGCATCTCGCGTGCTGCGGCCGATGACAAGGCGGGCTTTGTCCTTCGCCTGATTACCGGGCGTGTCCAGGAGGCGTTTAACGCCGCCTACGGTACGGACAATATCCTAGAGGCCTACGGTACCACCAAGCGCAACATCGGCAGCAAGGCCATGACGCTGGACTACGGCCAGTTCCTCTCCCATGTGGGCTACGAGACCCCGGACATGGGGAGCAATAACTTCTTCTCCAAGTCCTTCCAGTACCAGTACCTCCAGCCCTTCGTCAATGCGGGGCTTCGCGCGACGGTTCCGATGGGCGAGACCACCTCGCTGACCGGGGTTATTGCCAATCGCTTTGACGGTGTCAAGGCCGGTGCGAGCCGCGACCTGGCGGCCGGGTTCCAGATCAAGCGCTCTGGTAAGTCCTCCAGCCTCTCGCTCAACACCATGTTCGCTCGTGAGAACCTGGGTACGGCGGCCACTCCGATCAACCGGGCAACCAACGTGGCCAACTTGGTCTATACCAACACCCTGAGCGAGAGCACCTCGATCGTGGTGGACGCGACCCTGCGCTCGGGCAAGGATGCGGCAAACCGCACCTACAACGCCACGGGCATCACGGGCTACCTGACCAAGACCATGAGCAACGCCAACGTCCTTGGGATCCGTGCGGAGTACCTGACGCAGAACAATGCCACCTCCGGCATCCTGCCTAGCTACGTCACCGACCCAACCCGTAAGCCGACCATGACCTCGATCACGGCGTCCTACGAGCTCAAGGGAGCGTTCCCGGGGGCACGGACGGTTCTTGAGTTCCGTGCGGACAACGCGGGAGCGGCGTTCTTCCCTGGGGAGAAGGCAGGAACCATCAAGAAGGACCAGACCAGCGTCACCTTCGCACAGGTCTTCAAGCTATAGTCTCTGTGGTGGAAACACGACAGAAACAATTTCGACCGTAGAATACACATGAAGTAGCGGTCGGGTCTGTGCAGACTCTGCGTCAGCCCCGGCCGCTCTGTCATTTGTAAACCCAAAGAGTAACAGGAGCTACCGATCGTGGCAGGACTGGTAAGAATCGAAGCAGTAATTCGGCCTCAGCGGCTGGATGAAGTCAAAGCCGCTCTAGATGATTTCGGCGTGACCGGAATGACCGTCACCGAGGTGCGCGGTGCGGGCAAGCAGAAGGGCTACACACAGCACTACCGTGGTGCAGAGTACACCGTCAACCTGATCCAGAAGCTGAAACTGGAGATCGTGGTGGCGGAGGCCGACGTGGATCGCATTGTCGAGGCCATCGCGACCGCAGCACGAACGGGTGAGATCGGCGATGGGAAGATCTTCCTCTCACCGGTACTGGATGCCATCCGAATTCGTACAGGAGAGCGTGGCGGCGAGGCCGTCTGATCCCTCACGTCTCCTGCTGAACAAACAGCCGCGCAGATCCTGCGCGGCTGTTTGTGTTTTGAGCCCTAAAGTTTTAGAAACACTATTGAAACATTGTTTTCTTAAAATGACCGTGTATTTACTTACCCGATAGCCGCTGGACCTTGGGTCCTACTCCCTGCGGCAGTAAAGGATAGCTCTATGCGGTTAATCCCTCCAATCAAGAGACTGGCAGTCCTCCTGGGCGCATGTCTTGCACTGCTTCCCCTCGGGGCTGTGGTGCATGCCCAAGAAGCGACACCCGCGCCTGCTCCGGCAGCAGCGACCGTTACTGGTGATCCCAATGGAATTACCAACCCGGACTTTATCACCAAGTACGATGGGAGCATGAAGGACGACAAAGGGAAGGTTCTCAATGAGAAAGCCCCTGATCTTTCTGCGGGAGATACTGCTTGGGTGCTGGGAGCCTCCGCCCTCGTGCTCTTTATGACACCGGGTCTTGCTCTCTTCTACGCAGGGATGGCACGGGCGAAGAACGTCCTCAATGTCCTGATGCAGAGCTTTATCGCCATGGCGATCGTCACCGTGGTCTGGGTGGTGGTGGGCTACTCGCTGGCCTTTGCACCCGGAAGTGGAGCGACCGCAGGATTCCTCGGTGGCCCGGACTTCGTCATGCTCAAGGGAGTCGGACAGACAACCTTCACCTGGAACGGGACCGCGATGACGATCCCGCACCAGGTCTTCATGGCGTTCCAGATGATGTTTGCGGTGATCACCCCAGCCCTCATCTCTGGCGCGATTGTCGAGCGCATGAAGTTCTCCGCCTACTGCGTCTTTATCGCGGTCTGGAGCCTGCTGGTCTACGCCCCGATGGCCCACATGGTCTGGGGAGCGGGCGGTATGCTCTTTAAGATGGGGGCACTGGACTTCGCCGGAGGAACCGTCATCCACATGACCTCCGGGTTCTCCGCTCTTGTTCTGGTATTCCTGCTGGGCAAACGCCGGCTCTCGTCGCACGAGGACACCCGTCCCCACAACCTGCCCATGACCCTGATCGGCACCGGTATCCTCTGGTTTGGCTGGTTTGGCTTCAACGCGGGCTCCGCGGGCGCTGCCAATGGCCTTGCGGGAAGCGCCTTCATGGTGACCCATATCGCCGCCGCCACCGCCGGGCTTGTCTGGGTTCTGCTGGAGTGGGTGCACGTCAAGCAGCCCACCGCCTTGGGCTTTGCCTCGGGGGCGGTTGCGGGCCTGGTTGCGATCACCCCCGCCTCGGGCTTTGTCTCTCCGACATCGGCGCTCATTATCGGCGCGGTTGTCCCCTTTATCTCCTATGGCATGATCCAGCTCAAGAACAAGCTGAAGGCCTACGACGATACCCTGGATGTCTTTGCGGTTCATGGAATGGGCGGTGTGTGGGGAGCGGTCGCGACCGGTATCTTCGCCGATAAGGCCGTCAACTCCCTGGTGCCCGACGACCGTGGGGCGCTGATGAAGGCTCAGTTTGCGAGTATTGGCATGGCGATCCTGCTCGGTGTCGTGGGGACGGTGGTGATTACCCTGATCCTGAAGGCCATCTTCAAGGGGATCGCGGTTAGCGCCAACGAAGAGGAAGCGGGCCTGGACCTCACCCAGCACGGGGAGACGGGCTATGTCCACGGGAACGGCGGCGCGGAAGTGACCTTCTCCGGTGGCCATGGCGCACCGACCATGGCTTCTTCTCTGCACCCCGCAGAGTCGACCCACTAGACAACAAAAAATCGGGGCCGGGAGCTACTGAGCTCCTGGCCCCGATTTTTTTATGCCCGCTTAGTTTGCCGACTTGCTGGCGGCAGCCTTGATCAGCTCCAGCAAGGTGATCGAGCGGTCGAAGAGGAGCACGCGCTCGATGTAGGCGGAGATGGCCAGGTCCTGAACCACCGACTTGGGAGCCTTGCTGGGCTCTTTGCCGTACTCCTTGGGAACGCGCTTGCCCCCAAAGAACTTCTCACTCTGCTGCTCAATCTCGTCTTTTTGGGTCGGAGTGAGGATCTCACGGAGCGACTCCAGAACCTCGGCGACTGTCTTACGGGTGGTCTCAAGGCGCCGGGAGGCCGCGAGGCGCTGGGTCTCCCCGATACGCTTCTCAATCGTCTCGGGGAAGGTGCCCTCGGCAATCGCCTGCGCACGAGCCTTGGCCACCTCACCGGTAAGTCCCACCAGTGCTTCGTCGTCCTGCCGGTTGAGCTCGACCGCGCGCTCGCGTGCCTTCTTCAGGATCGGGAGGAGCTTCTCGATCTGCGGCGCGGTGAGCTTGAGCGGTGTCAGCGACTGGAGCAGGCTCAGATCCGCGATATGCTCTTGGACGGCAAGGGCTTTCTTGGCGGTATCGGTTGGCACCGCAGGGGCCTGCTGAGGAGCCAGCAGGCAGAGGGCAAAAAACAGTGCATTCATGCCGCATTGTAGCATGACTGGGAGAATACTAGCCTACGCTGCCCGTCTGTGGCTCGCTTGCTGCTGGAAGAGCTGCTCCATCTGAAGCACGGTGAGCGGGCGCGCAAAGAGGTAGCCTTGTGCCTGCTGGCAGTTCAAGTCGCGCAGCGCGGCGGCCTGCTCCGCGGTCTCAACTCCCTCACTGGTCACCTTCAACGAGAGGGCGCGGGCCAGGTGGATAATGGCCTCGACAATCGCAGCATTCTCTTTATGCTCGATCATGTGGGAGATAAACGAGCGGTCGATCTTCAAGGTATCCAAGGGGAGGTTACTCAGGTAGGCCATCGACGAGTACCCGGTTCCAAAGTCATCGACCGCGATCTGCACGCCGAGGGCCTTCAGGCGCTGGAGGATGCTGGCTGCGCCGTGGGGGTCCTGCATCATCACACCCTCCGTGATCTCCAGGGTGAGGTGCTTGGCACTCAGCTGGCTCTCCGAGAGGATCATCTGGACGGCTTTATCGAGGTCGGTGCGCTGGAACTGGCGGGTGGAGATATTGACACTGACGCTCAAGGGGGTGGCGAGCTGCTGGTTCCAGATGCCCATCTGCTTGCTGGCGGTACGCAGGACCCAGTAGTCGAGGCTGATAGAGAGTCCTGCCTCCTCGGCGATATTGACAAAGCGTGTCGGCGCGATCGGCCCAAGGCGGGGGTGGTGCCAGCGTGCCAGGGCCTCGACTCCCACCAGCCGGCCATCCACCAGCGAGACAATGGGCTGATAGCAGAGCGTGAGCTCGTCGTTGCTGAGGGCATGGCGCAGGTCGGACTCCAGGGCGAGGCGCTCTTGGATATGCTGGTTCATGCTCTCGTCAAAGGTCGTGTGGCGCCCCTTGCCCTCTTCTTTGGAGCGGTACATGGCGATATCGGCCTTGCGGAGCATCTCACCCACCGACGAGTTGGGAGTGCTGTAGACCACACCGATACTGGCACGTCCAAAGACCTCCTGGCCCTCTAGCTGGAAGCTCTCCTCCATCTCCACACGGATGCGCTCGGCGAGCTGCTCGACGACCTGAGGAGTGGAGAAGTGCTCCACAAGGATCGTGAACTCATCGCCTCCAAGGCGGGCGAGCAGGCGATGAGGCCCGAGAACCCCTGTAATGCGCTTGGTGATCTGCTTGAGTAGGATATCGCCCGCTTCGTGGCCCAGGGTATCGTTGACCAGCTTAAAGTTATCTAGATCCAGGAACAACACGGCGACTTGGCGACCATCGCGGCGGCCACGGGCGAGGGCTTGCTCCAGGCGGTCCTGAAAGAGCCGGCGGTTGGGCAGGCCAGTGAGGGCATCGTGCTGTGCTTGGTGGAGCAGGCGGTCTTCGAAGCGCACTCGGTCTGTGACATCCAGGGCAACTCCAATAACGCCTAGGATATTTTGTTCCGAATCGCGCAGGGGGCTACACTGGACATCGAAGTACCGCGGCCCAATGGGCATGGTCCAGGCGCGCTCCTCTCCCGAGAGGACATCGAGCAGGCGGCGTCCGTGCTCCGATTCCTCGCGGAAGTGGAAGCGCCGAAAGACCGAGCGCCCGACAACCTTGCTGGACTTAATACCGATACTCTGCATCCCGCGCCCTTCAAAGAAGGTCACGTTGGCTTTCTCATCGAGGGCGAAGACCACCACCGGGAGGTTGGCAAGGACAGCCTGTAGCCGTGCCTGCATCTCCGACATGGAGCTCATGGCACTGTGGAGCTCGACAGTGCGCTCTCCCACTCGCCGCTCCAGGAGGTCACGGTCTTGCTGGATGATCTGCCGCTGCCAGAAGAACTCCCGCACCATCCCCGCCAGCTCATAGACCTCCTGGGTATCGGGCTGAAAGCTCTCAATGGGGGAGCTGGTATCGGCACGAAGACAGCTGGTTAAGAGCTTCAGCGGCGCACTGACCCAGTGGTAGAGGGCGATAGTGAGGACTAAGATGAGCGCGGAGCTGAAGCCAAAGAGCCAGAGAGGGGTTGCCCGGAGTGCCTCTTGCTGCATCGTGAGCAGAGGCATGGGAAACTTCAAGTGGAGATGCGCGACAATCTCATCGTCGCTACGAAGCGGGATCTCGAGGTTGGCCTTGCCCTTGTCTAGACCGGGGAGGGGTGGGTGCTCTGTGGGAGAGAGGCTCACCTCTGCACCCGTGAGCTTCGCAAACTGCTGGCAGGTCGCCTCATTCCAGAGGCGCCCGACGAGAAGAAACCCTCCAATCGGGCTGGCACGGATCACATCGTCGGTGGGGTGGATTGTTGCCCCCCGCAGCTCGAGGACACCCTCAGGGGTCTCGACAAAGAAGTGCGCGAGGCGGGTCATGCTGAGCCGGGCACGGAGCTGTGTGGGGGTCAGGGGAGACGTTGCGGTCTGGCTGTACTTGACACGCTGGTAGATAACCTGTCCTTGGTCATCAAAGGCCCAGACCGCATCCAGGTCCGTTTTTTCAAAGGCCGTCCCCAGCAGGCTATCCCCCATGGTCGCGGTGGGGTGTTTGAGGTAAGTGACCAGCTCGGTCTGGAGGCTCTCCTTCTCGCTAAAGTTTTTGAGCGAGTTGTCCATGAGCTGGAGGAGCCCCTGAGCGCGGTGACGCTCCTCAGACTTTAGGATCTGTGTGGCGCGTTCAAGATCGTGCTGTTGTTGTGCCTGCCAGGAATAGAGACCCAAAAAGCAACAAAGAAAACAGATTCCTAGTAGTAACGCAACTTTAGTTTGTAACGAACGCATCCTCTTCTTGATTTTCGGAAGGACACGCCCGGCTCTTTAAACTTTATTCGAAGAACCGGTATTTTAGCAGGGTTAACATTGCTTGAAGGAAGTCTGTGGGGCGGATCTTCTTTCCCTGGGCGAGGGTGCGTGCCCGGTACGCAATCGGGAGCTCGTGGATCTTGATGCCACGCTTGAGGACCTTGGCGGTGACCTCGGGGCAGAAGTCAAAGCGCTGGGAGTGGAGCGTAAACTGCCGCAGGACATCCATCCGAAACATCTTGTAGCAGGTCGCCTCATCGGTGAGACGGGCACGGGGAAAGAGGAGATTGGCGGTGGTGGTCAGCAGGAAGTTGGCGAGGCGGTTGGCGGGCTGCATGTTCTCGACCTTCCCTGCGAAGCGCGAGCCATAGACCACTTGCGCCTCGCCGGAGAGCAGGGGAGCCAGCAGGCGTGGGTAGTCTTCTGGGTTGTACTCCAGGTCGGCGTCCTGGACCACGAGGTAGTCTCCCGCCGCCGCCCCGATCGCCGTGACAATCGCCGCGCCCTTGCCTCGGTTTTGAGGGTGGTAAAGGACGCGGACATTGTCCCAGACCCCCTCGACCTCATTTTTCAGGAGCTCACGGGTGCCATCGGTGCTACCGTCATCGACCAGAAGAATCTCCATCGGCACCGGGACAGCGCGGATGCGCTCCAGGATCTGCAGGAGCGTGTTCTTCTCGTTGTAGACCGGAATCGCGACCGAGAGCAAGTACGTCGGAGCGCTCACAGGGCGTGAGCGCTCCGTCGGAAGAGTGGGAGCCAGGGCATCGGTGACCATTGTACCTAGGATACCGCTCCCCGGCTCATTTTGTTCCCAAGGGCTAGCCTAGTCCAGCTTCGGTCTCAGGTCATTGGGATGCTCTTGGTGCCAGGTAACACGGCCTGGGAACGAGGGGCGGGCGAGAGCGAGTGCCTTCTCCCGCGCCTCAACGGCCTTGGCTTCGTCCCCGATTGCGTACCAGGCGGTGCAGACCTGCTCCCAGAAGAAGTAGTCCCCCTCATACTGCTTGGGGAAGTGGCGGCTCTGATCGGCGTGGGCGGTCAGGGCTTGTTGCAGCGCTTTCTCCGCCTCGGCGCGCCGTCCCAGGAGCCCAAGAACCTGGGTTTTCTTGAGCAAGAAGTTATGGTCTGGTGTGCGGGTCGCTGCCTCTTCGGCCTGAATGGCTTCTAGCGCCTCGGGCAGGGTGGCTCGGTGGCGCATGAGCTCGGTGGAGCGTGCACTCTCGAAGCGCTGGCGCAGCTCCTTACCCTCGAAGTCGGCGCTGAGGGGCATCTTGACCAGGATGGGCCAGTAGTCCGGGACAAAGTCGCTCTGTGGGGTAGGCGTGAGGGTGACGCTGGCCTGGCGGTAGTCCGGGAGGAGGGTCTCCTGTGCCAGCATCACCCGCCGCCCCTCGCGCTCCAGGGCAGGCCCGTGCAGGTTGGTGGGAGCGGCGGCAAAGCGTAGCGTGACACTCTTGGAGGCAGTGGGCCGGGCGGCAGTGGGAATGAACCACGTGCCCTGGAGTACCTCACCACTGCGAAGAACGGGCTGCGCTCCCAGGTTCTTGAGGCTCCACTCTTTGGTGAGGAGCTGGCGGTTGTAGATGTCCTGGCACTTGTAGCCCCCCCCGACAAGCTGAACCTGCCAGTCTCGGGGGAGCTCGGCGGTTCCCCAGGCCCCCGACGGCTTCCAGGCGTAGTCCTTAAAGGTCTTCCCGGCGGTGTAGAGAACAAAGACAGCACCCTGTGGGTTGACCCGGATATCGCGCACCTGGATCGTGCGCTCCCCGAGCTTCACCTCCGCGATCGTGTGCTCCAGCTTCTCTTGCCAGAGTACCTTCTCTTTCTCCAGGTCGAGGACACGTGCTCCGGGGAACTCGCCGGAGAAGAGTGTGGGGCTCTCGGGCTGGTTGTACTCTAGCTCGATCCGATTGAAAGGCTCCCAGTCTCCGTCGCGCTGGACAAACCCTTCGTAGCGCTTGGGGAGCTGCGTGGCCGGATCGACCACCAAGACGACCCGCATCGTGCCTTCCCAGCTCTTCATGGTCACCTGGAAGCGCTGGAAGGTCTTGCCGTTCTCTGTGGTATCGCTGAGAGTCTCTAGGCTACCCGTCCAGCCGCTACGCTTGAGGTCGTGGATCAGGGAGGTGATGGTGAACCCGCTTCGGCTGAGCGAGTTGTTGAGAGGCTTCGCCGGCTGGACGATCACCTTGTTGCTCTCGCGGAGCCACTGGTAGTGCTTGCCATCGCGAATCACTACAGTCGAGCTTGGGGTCTCGGTGCGGGAGACCTCTCCCACTTTCCACCAGCGCTCGGTGTTGCTGCCTTGCTCCCAGGCCACTTCATGGAACGTGCGGACACCGTCGAGAGCGTGCTCGATCCGGCCAAGGACCGCAGCGGCGGCGAACTTGGGCTGGAGAAAGAGGCCCGCTCCCACGGCGGCGACTGCCCCGCCGTAGCTAAGGATCAAGCGGCGCTTGCGCTGGCTCTGTGCCCGCAGGCCAGCCTTGTCGTCGTGCTGGGCGGCGAGGCGCTTGACCCGCAGGCGGAGATCGTCGGAGACGCGCTGGGCGGGGTAGGACTCGGTGAGGGCGTTGGGGGTGGTCTTCGTGTTTTCGTTCATGGTCGTATTACTCCGCCTCAAGGAAAAGAAAGTAGGCAGCGCCACGGGTGAGCAAGGTGGCTCGGGCACGCTGCAAGAGAGAGTTGATGGCTGCGGGGGACTTTCCCAGCACGGTGGCGATCTGGGCGATACTCAGGCCCTCGAGGTGCTGGAGCAGGAGCACCTCTTTTTGCTCGGGCTTGAGGCCATCGACCAGGCTCCAGACCGCCTGTCGTCGCTCGGCCGCCAGGAGCTTCTCCGCGGGGTCGGCCCCCTCCTCGGCCCAGTCGCCGTCTTCAATGTCCAGAGAGCTCAGAGCGGGCTGGCGCTTTTGCTTGCGGGCTCGGTCGATCAGCTTGCGCCGTGCGATTCCCAGGAGCCAGGGAAAGGGATCGGTGTGGGGACGGAGGGTGTGCAGCGACGAAAACGCTGCTGCGAAGGTCTCCGCCGTGATGTCCTCGGCCTCGGCGCGGATCGGGAGCCGCCGGGAGATATAGCCAAAGACATCCTCAAGGTAGCGCTCGTGCAGGGCATCCGCGGTCCACGGCTGTGTGCGGCTCGTGGAAAGCGTCTCTGCGGGGGGCTTGCGCCAAAGTGTCATCGTAATCATCGTAACCTGCTGCGTGTGGGATTGGGGACGTCCTCACTCACAAATTACGCCGATGACGTGGAAAACTATCGGGGGGGATAGACTTTTTTTTCTGCGCGACGCAGGCAGGGCTAGAGTGCAATCAGGCCGCGGCGGGCTCCGAGGGTGACGGCCTCGGTGCGGCTGGCGGCTCCCAGCTTGGCGAGGATCTGCGCGACATGGAACTTGGCGGTGTGGAGGGTCACCCCTAGCTTATGGGCGATCAGCTTATTGGGGAGCCCTTGGGCCATGAGCGCCAGCACCTCCAGCTCACGGTGGGTCAGGACATCGTCGACCGGAGCGGGCGTTGTGTGGGCCTGTGCCTCTTGCACCACGAGGCCCGCCGCCGCCGACTGGAGGGCGAGCATCAGGGTGTGGGCCTCGGAGTCGCGGCTCAGGTAGCCCCAGCCGGGGAGCGCCTCTGCCGCCTGGAGGAGCGGCAGGTCGCGGTTCGGCTGCTCGCCTAAGACAACCAGCGCAGGAGGCTCGGGCATGCGCTCGATGGTCGCCAAGAGCGCCTCTAAGCCATCGCCGTCGTAGAGGATCGCATCGGGCGTCAGGCCAGGGAGCATCCGGGCGAGGGTCTCGGTGTTACTCGGGAGCTCTCCCTGCACGCAGATCGCCTCGGTCTCGCGTAGCAAGGCCGCCAGCCCGGCGCGAACCGGGGCATACGGCGCAACAATCAGCGTGCAGATTTTCTTCATATGCCTTATCTACGCCGGGGAGGCGGCGGCGGTTCCAGAGAAGGTGTGGCGCTGCCCGCCACGGAGCACATCGAGCGTGAAGGCCCGCCCTGCGGCGAGGCGCTCACGGATTCCTGCGACATCGTCGAGCGGGGCACCGTCGAGGCTAATCAGCGTGTCGCCCATCAGCACCCCGGCCTGCTCCGCCGCGCTTCCGGGCTCGACATGGATCACCAGCAGGCCGCTCTCCTGTGCCAGCGAGTGGGTCACCCGGAGCGAGTCGGGGAGGGCGACATGCTGCATCTTGACACCTAGGTACCCACGGGGCACGCGGCCGTGCTGCAGGAGCGAGGCAACAACGCGGGCCACGAGTGGGGTCCCTAGAGCCACCCCCAGCCCGCGCCCAAAGCCCCGGTTGAGCAGGCCGATCAGCGTGCCATCGGTGGCAAGAAGCGCCCCGCCCGAGCTTCCCGGATAGAGATCGGCATCCGTGCTGACGATGTACTCAGGAGTTCCGGCGGTCTGCGTGGGCTGCACCGATGCCACCAGGCCGAGGGTCGCTACCAAGCCGTAGTCGCCCGGCCGTGAGACCGCCAGCGCGAGCTGACCGAGCTGTGGCTCAAAGCTCTCGGCGGGGCGGGCGATGGGGCTGAGCTCCGCTCCGACACGCAGGGCTGCCAGGTCCGTCTCAGGGTCGCGGCCGATCAGCTGAGCCGGGAGGCGCGTGCCATCGTGGGTAATCACAAAAAGCTCATCGTCGCGCTCGGTCCCATGGCTCGTGGTGACGATCACCCCGGGCTCCCAGATCAGGCCGCTTGCGGTGAGGCGCGTGCCATCGTCGACACGGACAACCGAGGCTCCCGCCGTGCGAACCAGCGCCGCGAGGGAGTCCGAAAAAGAGGTAAGTTCGTTGCTCATGGGCTTAGGATACGTCGCTCAAAGTGTCCCTGCCCCGGTCATCGGAGTAGGAGCCCGCCCTGCTCCTCTGGTTCGCTCCGGGGAGAATCGGGTATCCTGAGCCATGTCGCAACAGCAGCAACAGCCAGTCCCACAACGACGTCCGCAACGTCCGCCTTTTGATGCCCTGGCAGGGGTAGCGGTGTTTTTAGACCTGGTTCTGGCGGGGCTCTTTATCCTTACGATTGTCCAGAACCGGGGCAACCTCAGGCCGGGAGAGCCGCGGGATGGGGTCTTGATTATCTTCAACTTGGGGCTGGTCGCGGCGTCGTGCTTGGGCGGGGGGATCGCTACCGTGGCGCAGGCGCGGCGGCTCGGGGCGATTCTGCATAGCCTTGCCGCACTTGGGCTCCTGGTGATGGGGGGCTTTATTCTCGTCTCGCTCCTGCAGGGCAGTGGGAGCTACGGAGGCGTTCCTTGGGAGGGGCTGATGATCGCGGCGGGGCTGATAGGCTTTGCTGGGCTCTACGCCTGGCTCGCCAGCCGTGGATTAAAATCGCCCTGAAGTTTTGAAGGAAAATCGGATAAAATTACTCTAAGAGTATCGGAGCGGGGTACGCTTTCACTATTAGAAATTAGACGTGCGAGGATACGTATGAAACTGAATCGACGAGGCATGTTTTCTTTGCTGGGCGGCGCAGGGCTGCTCTTAATGGCAGGCTGTGGGGGGGGCGGAAGCGTCTCCACAACAGGCACCGTGACACGGGCGACCCAGGAGCGTGTGGGCAGTGTGGTCCGCAAGCTCTTCTCCGGGGGGACGATGTTTGGTGCGGTGGATGGTGTCGGGACCGTGCGGGATAGCGCAGCGCTCAGCGCGGCCGGCTCTGCACCGCCACCCAGTAGCGCTGCAGGCTATGCCAATGGCGATGTACCGCAGCTAGGGGCGTTTTTGAAGAACATGATGCAGAGCGGCCCCGGCTCGCGTGCCAAGAAGGTGACGCGCGCCGAGGGCGACCCGGCAGGCATGACACTGGCACCGTGGCCGTGGTGGGGCGAGGCGCAGGACTACACCTACTACGACTACTACCTAGGTCTCTGGGCGAAGGTGACCCAGAAAGACGGCCAGATCAAGACGGCCCTCTTTGAGGACGAGGCGCTCACCAAGCCCGCCGGGGAGATCCTGAGCACCTGGCCGACCGACTGGGAGACATTCCCCCAGGTCTGGAAGTCCAGCTACACCTTCACCGCAGGCTTCCTCAAGGGCGCGTACGGCTCGTCGGAGAACGTCACCAACGCCGGGTGGTCCTCCGGGAGCTCGAAGTACGAGAATGTCTACGCCGATGGCTGGAAAGACAAGGGCGCGAGCAACTGGGGCACCGGGGGCTCGTCGTGGTTCAACCGTAGCGAGTCTGCCGATGGCGCGGTCTGGAACGAGTCCGCGGGCTCGTGGCGTAGCAATGGCTCGGGCGGCACCCGCATGAGCACGTCGGATGGCTACGAGGCGATCTTCACCCACAACAGCGATGGCAGTGGCCGGGGGACGGTCAAGGGCCCCGAGGCGGGCTTGCCCGCGACCATCACCTGGGACAGCCAGGGCAACGTGACCATCCGCTACGCCGATGGGACGGTCGAGACCTTCAACCGCTGGGGGATCTACTACGGTGGTGGCGGCGGCGTCCCCATGCCCCTGACCCTCGCCGGCGATGGGAGCGTCAAGTCCGAGGTTAGCACTTCCTCCGCGCGCTAGCCTCCCACACCAAGCCCCTCGCTGCTCCTGGCGGCGAGGGGCTTTTTTGCCGATACTGTCTCTATGACTTCCTCCCGACGTGCGCTCCTGCGGCGCTGGCTCCTGACCGGGAGCACTCTTGCGGGGAGCACCGCGGCGGTCGCGGCCCACGGGAGAGCGCAGGCACTCCAGCCTGTCGTTGAGGAAGTGACGGTCTCCCTCCCAAGCCTCCCCTTCGCCTTCGATGGTCTCCGCGCCGTGGTCTTAGGGGACCTGCATGTCTGCCCGAGCTTTCCCGCCTCCCAGCTCGCCCCGGCTCTGGCGCTCGCCCAGGCCGCAAAGCCCGACCTCGTGCTGCTGGTGGGGGACTACATCTGTGACCGCGAGGGTGACTACGCCACCGATATGGCGGCGTGCGTTCAAGCCTTAGAGCCGCTGGCACGAAGCGCTCGCTGGGGAGCCTTTGCCGCCTTTGGCAACCACGACTTTCCCGCCCCGCCCGACGATCCCCCGCGCGCGCTCTGGCGGAGGGCCGGAATCACGCCTCTCCTCGACGAGAGCGTGGCACTTGCACGGGAGAACGACTTTCTCTGGCTGGTGGGGCTCCGCTCGGTGATCTCCCGTCCCACGAATGTCCAAGGCGTGCTGGGCGCGCTGCCGCAAGACGATACCCCGCGGATTCTCCTCTGGCACGAGCCCGACCGCGCCTCGTTTGCGGCGGAGGCGGGGGCGTCCCTGATGCTCTCCGGGCACACCCACGGCGGCCAGCTCGTCCTGCCCGGAGTCGGTCCGCTGCGCCTCCCCGACGAAGGCAAGCGCTACCCGGCGGGGCTGACCTATGTCGAGGGCATGCCGCTCTACACCACCCGTGGGGTCGGCGTGCTCCCACCCCGAGTGCGCCTCAACTGCCCCCCCGAGGTGACCGTGCTCACGCTACGGCGACAAAAAGCCCCCTGACCCCCATGAATGGGGGAAATACAAGGAAAATTCCTTTTATCTCCCCCATTCTGGGGGCCGGGGGGCGGGGCCAGCTTACTTCCAGTTGCCGCGGGTGAAGTCGGGGAAGGTGACTCCGGAGCTGCCGCTCTTGATCGACTCCTCCGAGAGCGGACCAGGCGCGCTCCACGCGGCGGCGTCGTAGACATTGATATCCGGGGTGAGGCCCTGGTGGTAGCACTCAATCACCCGGTAGTTCATGATGTAGTCCATCCCCCCGTGCCCGCCGAGCTTGCGCGCCATGTCGCCCTCTTTCTGCCAGAGCGGGTCCTCGTACTGCTTGTAGACCTCGGTCTCGACAAAGGCCTCGCCGCCTTTTTGCCCCTCGATAAAGAAACGCGGCGGGTAGTCCATGAAGATTCCCTTGGTGCCCTCAATCACGTTCAAACGGGAGTAGGGGCGCGGCAGGGTGACCGTGTGCTGGAGGATGATCGTGCGGCCCTGGGCGGTCTGGATCAGGCTGGTGTTCATGTCGCCGCACTTGTAGACCTCCTTGCGCTTGGGGCTATCGGCGGGGACATGGGCGTCGCGGTACTCGGCGAGGCTGACGGACTTACTGCTCATGGAGACGAGGCGGGTGAAGCGGTCGCCTTTATGAACCCCCATGTACTGCGCCACCGGCCCGAGGCCGTGGGTGGGGTAGAGGTTGCCATTGCGCTTGATGTGCGGGACGCGCCGCCAGAGCCCCTCGCCCGAGTCGGCGAGTAGCAGGCTCCGCAGGTCGTGGTTGTAGGCCGCCTCCCCGTGCAGGAGCTCGCCAAAGAGGCCCTTCTTGCACATATTGAGCACCATGCGCTCGGTATAGCCGTAGCAGCAGTTCTCTAGCTGGATGCAGTGCTTGCGGGTGCGCTCGCTGGTGTCCACCAGCTTCCAGCAGTCGGCCAGCGTCGTGGCGGCGGGAACCTCGACCGCGGCGTGCTTGCCGTGCTCCATCGCACAGATCGCCATCGGCACGTGCCAGTCCCAGGGCGTGGCAATGTAGACTAGGTCGATGTCGTCGCGCGCACAGAGCTTCTCGTAGTCGTGGTCGCCCGCGCCATAGACCTGAGGGCGCTTCTGTCCCGCTTTCTCGGCGCGGCTGGCAAAGCTCTCCGCCCGAGCCGCGACCACATCGC
Organism: Armatimonas rosea; assembly: GCF_014202505.1. NCBI lineage: Bacteria > Bacillati > Armatimonadota > Armatimonadia > Armatimonadales > Armatimonadaceae > Armatimonas > Armatimonas rosea. The sequence goes on from NZ_JACHGW010000001.1 coordinate 1,525,516, forward strand.
AGGTTGCCTTGATCTCCACGCCCTTGATATTGAGCAGGTCGTTGAAGAGGCCACCGCCGCGCCCGCCGCAGCCGATAAACCCAATCCGCACTACGTCGCGCTTCTCAAACGGCACGCCCATCATCGTCGCCGCCGTCGTTGCCGGAGCTGCCGTCGCCTCTGCACCCACCCCGATTGCTGTCGCCACACCCACCGTGGCGGCACTCTTTAAAAGATCACGTCGCTTCATACAGTCCTAGTTCCTTTTGTGTCGAGGGATTTCCTGCCGCATAATAGCGCCATGGAAAAGATTCGTGTTGGAGTTTTGGGGCTGGGGCGCAGTGGCTATGGCATCCACTGCAAGGCATTTGAGAAGCTGAGCGATTCCTACGAGCTGGTCGCGGTGGCGGATATCAACGGGGTGCGTGCGGCGGAGACGGGCGCTGAGCTGGGCGTGCAGGCCGTCACCTCGGTGGAGGAGCTGGTGGCGATTCCGGAGCTTGAGCTGATTGTCGTGTCGAGCTACAACCGGGACCACGCCAAGAATGCAGTCACCGCGCTGGAGGCGGGCAAGCACGTGGTCTGTGAGAAGCCGTTCGGGCTGAGCGTCGCTGAGGTAGACGCCATGCTTGCGGCGGCGAAGGCGGCGGGCAAGTTTGTCGTGCCGTTCCAGAACCGGCGCTACGAAGACAGCTACGTGAAAGTCAAGGAGATTCTCGCCAGCGGCGTGCTGGGGAAGGTGGTCCATGTCCGGATCGCGCAGCACGGCTTTGGGCGTCGCTGGGACTGGCAGACCCTCTCGGAGTTCGGCGGCGGGCAGCTCCACAACAACGGGCCGCACATTCTCGACCAAGCGCTGGGGCTCTACGAAGCCTATGGCGTGGACGATGTGGAGAGCCTGGAGGTCTGGAGCGATATGCGTGCGACTCTCTCGTCGGGGGATACCGCCGACCATGTCCGGGCGACCCTGCGCCACCCCGATGCCTTCACGCTCGATATCGAGTTTGCGGCGACCTGCCCGTACCCCCAGGATAAGTGGCTGATCATGGCGACTGCGGGGGGGCTTAAGGGGACGAGCAACAAGCTTGAGTGGAAGTGGGTCGACTGGAGCGCGCACCCAGAGCGCCCGGTGCAGTGCGCCTCGACCCCCGACCGGAGCTACAACCGCGAAGACCTCCAGTGGCAGACCGCGAGCTACGACTGTACGGAGAGCTTCGAGCGGCTCCAGGGCAGCTTCTACACCGACCTCTGGCACTCGATCCGCGAGGCCGCCCCGCTGAGCGTGACTCCAGAGAGCGTCCGCAAGCGTATTCGGTTACTGGAGCGTATTCGGGGCTAGTGAAAAAAAGCCCGCCGGTGCGGGTGCACCAGCGGGCTTTTTTTAGGGTTCTGAGACTACTTGCGGCGGCGGATTGCCAGACCTGCAACCATGCCCAGACCGAGCAGGCCTAGGGTGCCGGGCTCGGGAGCGGCCGGTCCCAGGGTCAGGGTGAAGGAGCCGTAGGTGTCGTTGAAGCCATCCGCACCCAGGTCGTAGAGGCTGACCAGGTTACGGGTGGGGCCACTGGTCTTGTAGCTAAACGACTTTAGGCTCACCACGTTCAGGCCGAACAGGCCAGAGGTCAGCGTGCCCGAGCCCACAGTGGGGGTCAGGTTGTTGGTCAGCGCTGCTCCCGAGTAGGCAGTCCGTGCTGTCCCCGCCGCGCCATCGCTGTTGAGGGCGCTGAGGGTCGGGTTGCTTGCATCGGTGCCATTGAGCATGACCTCAAGGGCGAGCGTGGCATCGACATTGGCGCTACCAAAGAAGAAGAACGTGTTGTCACCCAGCACAAGGGGGATATTGACCGACGCGCCCGCCCCGTTCCCCGAGTTGATGAAGCTCACTCCATCGTTGGTCGAGAGATACAGGTTGAAACCGGAGGAGTCCAGTCCACGGGTATTCCAGGAACGACCCAGGCTCGTGTTGTGAAGGACAACCGACGTAATATTCTGTGCAAACGCTGGGACCGACAGGCTCAGTGTAGCGCCCGCGACCAGCAATTTTTGTGTAAACCGCATAAACAAACCTCCCAAAAGTAAATGTAGAGCTGTTGTCGAGTCAGGGCCCGAGACTACCTCATGAGCCGTTCTTAGCCCCGCGAGCTAGTCCCTTCTGCCCACTCAACATCTGTAGGAAGCAACCGTCGCAACCAGGTGTCTTGATACCGAGTACTACAGGGTGTTACCTATTGCAACTTAGAGCTTCGAACTCGGACGTAGGTTCCTTGACTTTTGCACCATTTAGCACCGACAGCTAGATGCATTTGGTCACATAAATACCTAAATACGAGCTCCATGGGGTATCTCTTTCGGATACCTTATTGTGTCTTGCTCATTCTACCCTGAAAACCGCTCCACAAAGCAAAGTCGGGCAAAAAAGAACATAGAAATTTCCCCCTCTTGCGTCTGACTGCCTGGGATGGGGTACAACCAGAGCATGCGAACTTTTGGCACTGTCTTCGTAGCATGTCTGGCAACATGGGCACTGGCGCAGCCTCCGGCGGGGGAAGGTCCGCTCCCGGAGCTCTTAGACTCTCGTGAGGGGCACCTGAAAAACGTCCGGCAGCTGACGGCCGGGGGGGATAATGCGGAGGCCTACTGGAGCTTCGATGGCAAGCAGATCGTCTTCCAGTACACCAAAGGGGGAGGTGAGCCCGATCAGATCTACACCATGCGCCCCGATGGAAGCAAGAAGACCCTGGTCTCCACAGGGAAAGGGCGCTGTACCTGCTCCTACTTCCTCAAGAATGGGAAGGAAGTGATCTTCGCCTCGACCCATGCCTACAGCCCCGCCACCCCGCCCGAGCCCGATCGCTCACAGGGCTATGTCTGGCCGATCTATCCCTACTACGCGATCTACAAGGCCAACACCGACGGGAAGAACCTGCGGCCCCTGTTCCCTGCAAAAGTCGAGCCCGGCAAAGAGTGTGGCTACAACGCCGAGGCGACAGTCTCTCCCGACGGCAAGCGCATTATCTTTACGTCCACCCGTGACGGTGACCTAGAGCTGTACTCGATGAAGACAGACGGCACCGACCTGAAGCGCCTGACCAATCGGGTCGGCTACGACGGTGGGGCCTACTACTCACCCGATAACAAGAAGATTGTCTGGCGTGCCAGCGCCCTCCCCGATGAGAAGGCAGTCGAGGACTACAAGCGCCTACTCAAGCAGAACCTCGTCCGCCCCACCTCCATGGAGCTCTGGGTCGCCAATGCCGATGGCAAGAACGCTAAGCAGGTAACCCACAACGGCGCGGCGAACTTCGCGCCGTTCTTCACGCCCGATGGTAAGAAGATTATCTTTGCCTCCAATATCGGGGATCCGAAGCGGCGCATCTTTGAGCTCTATCTCATCAACCTGGACGGGACCGGCATGGAGCGCGTTACCTACGGAGGGCAGTTTGACTCGTTTCCCATGTTCTCTCCCAACGGCAAGCAGCTCCTGTGGGCGAGCAACCGGCATGGCAAGGGCCACGAGACCAATATCTTTATCGCGGACTGGGTGAAGTAACCCCGTAATTCTGCCAATAATGGCAGTATGTTGGGACGAAAATTAGTGGTCTGGGGCGCACTGGCGCAAGCTACTGTGCTGGAGTCAGTGCGTCGCAAAGACCTTTATGTGGCGATGATTCTCTCGCTGCTGATGATCGGTATGGCGGCACTGGTGGGGCGCTTTGGGGTCCATGGGATCGATATCTTTCTCAAGAGCGCTACCCTGACCGTGATCAATCTCCTCTCGGTGATCCTGGCTGTGGTCTTTGCGGCCCGCCAGATGCCTGAGGAGATCTCGCGCCGGACGATCTACCCGCTGCTGGCGCGGCCCATCTCACGGACAGACCTGATCGTGGGGAAGTTCTTGGGCGTCTTTTGCCTCTCAGGGATGGGCCTGCTGGTCTTTGGGCTGATCGGCTGGGGGACCCTGAGTATCTATGGGCTCCACCCCGGCGTGATCTTCTGGCAGTACCTGCTCCTGCGCCTCTTTGTATTGATGCTCTTGTGCGCCGTGACCGTGAGCGCCTCGATCTTCATGACCCCCCAGGCCACCGTGACCATCACGCTCCTGCTGGCGGTGGGTTCACAGGCGTTTTCCCAGTCCACTCTGCTGCTCGATAAGACCAGCGATGGCTTTGGGCAGGTGCTCCTACGTGGCATCTACTTTGTCGTGCCCGCGCTCAACCTCTTTGACCTCTCGGGGAAGGTGAGCCATGGCTGGCAGCCGATCCCGAGCTGGGTGCTCCTGGCTCTGCTGGGCTACGCCTTGCTCCACACGCTGGTAAGCCTGACGGTGGGGGCACTGCGCTTCAAGAAGGTGGCACTCTAGCGATGGACCGTGAGCTTTTGGTCGGAGCCGGTTGCTTTGTGGCACTGGTGTTCGGAGGGATGATCACCACCGCGGTCGAGCCCCAGCTCCGTGCGCCCGTGGGCATGACCCAGCACCAGAAAGAGGCCCTGGAGGAGTCCGCAGTCGCCTCGGTCTTTGGGGAGTTTCGCTCGTCGATGGCGGATTTTCTCTGGTTAGAGTCCGAGCGCTACCTGCACTCGGGAGTCGAGACCCGTGGGCGGCTGGAGTCGGAGAAAAAGGACAAGACGGTCGGGGAGGTGACAGGGACCTCCAGCCACGATACCCACCACGAAGAGACGACGGTCGTGCCCTCGGCTGCATCGGACTGGCGTGGGCTCCTAGGGCATATCGAGCGCCAGACCCAGCCCTACATGGACATGTCCCACCACACGGAGAAGAGCCCCAAGGAGGTCCTCCCTCTGCTACGCATGGCGACCTGGAGCAACCCGCACTTTGTGCAGGGGTATGTCAATGGCGCGATTCAGATGGTGCACCTGCCCGACAAAAAAGACGAGGCCCTTGCCTTCCTGCTGGAGGGGGAGCGCAACAACCCGGATAGCATCTCGATTGAGGCAACCCTCTGTGAGATCTACTTCCGGCACTTTGCCAAGCCCGAGGTCGCCGAGCCCTATGGCCGTCGCGCTCTGGAGCTCTACGCCCACAAAGACCCCCAGGTCCTGAGCGAAGATGAAAAAGAGGATGCCAATGCGGCGTTTCGGTGGCTCGTGGGGATCTACCGCGATCTTGGCGATGCCCAGAAGAAAGCCGGCGATACCGCCAAAGCCGAGGTACTCTACGGGGCGGGGCGGACGATTGCGACCGAGTGCCTGCGGCACTTTCCCGACGATCCCACGGCGATTATATTTTTGCGTGCGCATCCTGGGAAATAACTCTTGACAAGAGGGCGACCTTAGGCTAGAATATCCCGTGTCGGCCCGTTTCCTAGTGTAAGGGCGAGTGGTGAAATGGCAGACACGCTGGTCTTAGGAACCAGTGCCGCAAGGCGTAGGGGTTCAAATCCCCTCTCGCCCATCGCCGAGCGGAGTGTAGAGTGTGCGGGAGTAACTCAGTGGTAGAGTGTCACCTTGCCAAGGTGAAAGTCGAGGGTTCGAACCCCTTCTCCCGCTCTTCGATCTAATCCAAAAGACCGAGGCAGGGTACTGGAGCAGTAGCATCTCCGGTACCTTTTTTGTTGGCTAAACCAAATCTACATTTTTTAGGAGTGAAAATTCCACCGATGCAGGTGACGACTGAGCAGCTTGACCCCTGCAAGATCGCGCTGACCATCTCTGTTGAGCCAGAGAAAGTTGAAGCCGCGCGCAAGAAGGCTTTCCAGCAGGCCATTAGTAGCCTGCAGCTCCCCGGCTTCCGCCGTGGGAAGGTTCCGCCCCATATTGCGAAGAACTATGTCGATGACGGTCGCGTGAAACAGCGCGCGGCGGAGTCGCTTGTCCCCGATGCCTACCGTGAGGCGCTCACTGAGGCCAGTGTGGAGGCGTTTGCCGAGCCGGACATGGAGTTTGTCTCCATGGAGGATGGCGAGGCCTTTGTCTTCAAGGCACTGGTTCCGCTTCGCCCTCAGGTTACCCTGGGGCTCTACAAGGGGCTCGCTCTAGAGCGCCGCAACATCACCATCACGGACTCGGATGTCGAGAAAGAGCTGGAGAATGTCCGTGGGCGCTTCGCGGAGTACCCCGAGGTTGAGGATCGTGTCACCGAGGCCGGCGACTTCCTGATGGTGGATCTCACCGCCATTGTCGAGGGCCAGGACCTGCCCGAGCTCGCCGAGCCGAAGGCGACCATGATCGAGATTGGGAAGAACATCCCCGATCTGGACGCGGGGCTTGTGGGCCTGACCAAGGGCGAGACCAAGACCATCGAGGCGACCTACCCCGAGACCTTTGAGAACGAGGGGCTCCGCGGCAAGCGCGGCGTCTTTACCGTCACCCTCAAGGAGATCCGCTCCCGTGTCCTCCCTGAGCTAACCGACGAGCTCGCCAAGCGGGTCAACCCCCGTGTGGAGAGTGTCGAGGCGCTCACGGCCGATATCCGTACCCGTCTGGAAAAGGACGCGGTCGAGGCCAGCGAGAACGAGGTGGAGTTCAACCTGGTCAGCAAGATTGTCGAGACCAGCCAGATCCACTTCCCCGAGGTGCTCCTGCGCGCCGAGGTCAATGCCGAGCTCCAGCAGCTCTCGCAGACCCTGGAGCAGAACAAGGTCACCGCGGAGCAGTACCTGGCATCGGTGGGTAAGACCGTCGAGCAGCTCCAGGCCGAGATGTCTGTGGGAGCGACCCAGCGCATCAAGAACTCGCTTGTGCTCTCTGAGGTGGCTCGCACCGAAGAGATCACGGTCGAGGACGCCGATGTGGATGCGAAGCTCGCCGAGAGCGCGGAGCAGGCGGGCGTGAGTGTCGCCGCGGTGCGTGCCTATGTCGAGTCTCAGAACGGGCTGGATCGCTACCGCGACCAGGCGCTTACCGAGAAGATCCTCACCTACCTCAAGGGAGTGAGCAAGATCACCGAGCGCACCCTCACCACGGCGGAGCTTGAGGCTGAGGAAGCCGCCAAGGCCGGAGGCGAGGCCCCTGCTGTCGAGGCTGCCCCCGCTGAGGAGAAGCCCAAGAAGAAGGTCGCGACCAAGAAAAAGGTCGAAGAGCCTGCTGTCGAGGCCGCACCCGCTGCCGCGGAGGCTCCTGCCGAAGAGGCCAAGCCGAAGCGTCGCACAAAAAAGACTGAGGCGGAGACCCCCGCCGAGTCATAATAGAATAAGTGGCCCTGCCCTGCAGGGCCACTTTGAGTATAAAACCTATGCCACTGACGATTCCTGGTGTAATTGAGCAAGACGCTCGCGGTAGCCGCGAGCAGGACCTCTTCTCCCGACTGCTGAAAGATCGCATCATTATCCTGGGAGAGGAAGTCGACGATCAGCAGGCCAGTATCGTGGTTGGAGCACTGCTCTTCCTGGAGAAGCAGGACCCGGACCGCGATATCGAGTTCTATGTCAACTCCCCTGGCGGCTCCGTGACCGCAGGCCTGGCGATCTACGACACGATGCAGCTCCTGCGCTGTGATGTCGCCACTATCTGTATGGGCATGGCGGCGTCGATGGGAGCGGTCCTCCTGGCCGGTGGTGCCAAGGGCAAGCGCTTCGCTCTTCCCAATGCACGCGTGATGATCCACCAGGTCAGCGCGGGCTTCCGTGGGACCGCGGGCGATATCGATGTCCAGGCACGCGAAATCTTAAAAACAAATGATCAGCTGGCGCGAATCTTGCAGAAGCATACAGGACAGGACCTGGATCGCATCAAGCACGATATCCAGCGCGACTACTTCCTCTCTGCAGAGGAATCCGTGGCGTATGGGCTGATTGATGAAGTTCTCGTCCGTGACAAACGCTGATCCAGGCACAAGGGTTTCTCTGCTTAAAAAGCCCTGAGCACTTGCCTGTGGTTGGGTGAAGGGGGCGCGGATGCCGCGTATTGGAGGGTATGATCGCCACGACAACCGCTGTGTGTTGTGTGGTAAGAGCCGAGAGCAAGTTCGGAAGCTGATTCTAGGGGTGCACGGGGGCGTCTGCCTCGACTGTGTGGGCCTCTGCAACGACATCATCCGAACTGAGAGTGTCCAGGAAGAGGTCCTTCCCACGGGGCACCTCCCCAAGCCACGCGATATCCATCGCCAGCTAAGCCAGTATGTCGTGGGCCAGGACCGGGCCAAGCGTGCCCTCTCTGTCGCGGTCTACAACCACTACAAGCGCATCCAGGCACCCGCCAGCGATGTCGAGCTGCAGAAGTCCAATATCTTGTTGCTGGGCCCCACAGGGAGCGGCAAGACCCTCCTAGCCCAGACCCTCGCCCGTGTGCTCAATGTCCCCTTCGCCATCGCCGATGCGACCTCGATCACCGAGGCGGGCTATGTGGGGGAGGATGTCGAGAATATTCTCCTCAAGCTGATCCAAGCCTCCGACAACGGCGACACGCTCCCCAATATCATCAAGCGCGCCGAGCGGGGCATTATCTATATCGACGAGATCGATAAGATCGCCCGCAAGGCCGACTCCCCCTCGATTACCCGTGATGTCTCCGGGGAGGGGGTCCAGCAAGCGCTCCTCAAGATCCTGGAGGGGACAGTCGCCAATGTCCCGCCGCAGGGGGGGCGCAAGCACCCGCAGCAGGAGTACGTCCAGATCGACACCAGCAATATCCTCTTTATCTGTGGTGGTGCCTTCGATGGCCTCAGCGAGATTGTCGAGCGCCGGCGCAACCGCAAGAGCCTAGGCTTCCGAGCCAGTGTCGCGGCGCAGGCCGAGCCCATCGACGAGGACCCGTTCTCGCATGTCCAGCCCGAGGACCTGCAGCACTACGGTCTGATCCCTGAGTTTATTGGGCGTCTCCCCGTGATGGCCGCGCTGGCCCCGCTCGACGAGGCCGCGCTGGTGCGCATCCTCACCGAGCCGCGCAATGCTCTCACCCGCCAGTACCGCCGCTTCTTTGAGCTGGATGGGGTGGGGCTCCACTTCACCGATGGTGCCCTCACCGAGATCGCCCGCCAGGCGATTCTGCGTGGCACCGGAGCCCGAGCACTCCGCACGATTATCGAAGAGGCGACCATGGATATCATGTACGAGGTGCCGTCGCAGCGGGATATCGAGGAGGTCGTGATCACCGAGGAGTCGATCCGCGACAAGCAAGCCCCCGATATTCGTTACTTCGACCGCGCGGCTTAATTGGGGTGGCCGGGCAATAAATTACCCGGCAGATAGTAGGGAGCGCCCTGTGGGCGCGGAGAGCATTTCGTTCTCCGCGCCCACGGGGCGCTCTTTTTTGTGCCGGGGATTTTAACCCCCGGCAGCTCAGACCTGACCGAAGGGCTCTTTGGCGGCGGACTTGGCGACCTGGCGCAGGAGGGTGGCAAGCACCTCGGTGCGGTCGACGCCGGAGAGGGCGAGGGCGGTCTGGGTCTCGATGTAGCCGAGGGGGACGCCCATGTCGAGGCGCTCGCCGCTGGTCTCGACCGCGACATAGCGCTCCTGGGAGCGGAGCATCTCTTGGCTGCTGGTGAGCTGGATCTCGCCCTTCTCGCGGATATTGTTGTCGATATGGTGCGCCAGGCAGTCGAAGAGGGTGGGCGGGAAGACATGCATCCCAAAGAAGCAGAGGTAGTAGCCGCGCTTGACACCAGGGGTCTGGAGGTGCTCGGCGGCGAAGTCGATCGAGGGCTTCTCGACGATCTGCTCTACCTCGTAGATGGGGGGATCGCTCTGGCCAAGGCGCGTCCCTTTGACCGTCCCAAAGAGGTGCAGGTGGTCGTCGGGGGTCTGCTGGACCGCGGAGACCGCGCACTGGGTGACCGCGTAGGTGTCCATCACTTGCTGGGCGCAGCGCTTCTTGGTGTTGGAGATATAGACATGGTCGCCCAAGAGCAAGAGAAAGGGCTCATCGCCCACAAAGTCCTTGGCCTGGTAGACCGCGTGGCCGTAGCCCTCCGGAGTGGGCTGCTCGACATACGTGATGCGCTCCTCGATCCGGCGTAGCGAGTCGGCCTGGGCCAGCGCCCACTCCTTGCCCTTAAAGATCTTGCGCTCGTCGTCCTTGAGCCGGGAGAAGTGCTCTTTAAACGGCTTGGCCCCACCCGGCGAGACGACGATACAGATATCCTCGATCCCCGATGCCAGGCACTCTTCGATAATGATCTGGATGGTCGGCTTGGTGACACCGTCGCGGTCCACCAAGGGGAGCATCTCTTTCTGAATAGAGCGGGTGGCGGGAAACTGCCGCGTCCCACGCCCCGCTGCCGTGATCACGGCCTTACGCACGATTCCCACGAAGTTCCTCCAAGAGCCCCTGCAACTTGGGCTCGATTTGATTTTTCAGCGTCGAATTGGCGTACCCACACCAGCTCACCGCGGCGCGGATATCCAGAGGCGCGGCGAGCGGCGCCCCAAACTCATCGGTGACGGCGACCCCTGCTTCCCGTGCGATGAGCTCGGTGCAGATGTCGTAGGGGTGGCAGACCAGCTTGGGTGGCAGGCCGAGGACCCCAAAGAACACGGGGCGTAGGTCGGCGATAAAGCGGTCGTGGCCCACTAGGAGCTCGTAGAGCTGGCCGCCCGTGGTCATGTACTGGTCATCGAAGACCACCGGGTTCTCGCCGTCTTCTGGGGCCACGGCCAGCATGAGCTTCTCCTCCAGCGTGGCCGTCGCGCCCTTGGCAGGCGGGAAGAACTTGGCGAGGCTAGCAAACCCATGGGCAAGAGACTCGGAGCGCGAGGGCCGTAGGGGAGCGGCTTTGCGCTCACCGGTCACGAGGTTCTTGGTCTCCCGGTGCGCCCCTCGGCCCTGGATCGCCCAGAGCTGGTCGGCGAGTAGGGCGCGGGTGGTGGGGAGCTCGGTCATCACGGCGATCTCGATATCGGCAAGCGTGGTGGCGCGGCCTTTGTTGGGAGCGATTCCTGCCAGGGCCCAGGCGGAGCGCTTGTTGTACATTATATTTCGTGTTCCATCAATCGGGTCCACGATCAACAAAAACTCCGCGTCCTCCTCGCGTGCGCCCTCGGGGAAGACCTGCCAGCCCGCGCCCTCGATCCCCTCGGAGATCAGGACGAGCGGCCCCTCGGTGGCCCACTCGGTGCAGAAGTGGTGCAGGACTTCGTCGGCGTGGGCATCGATCTGGTAGATCGTATCGCCTCCACGGACATCGGCGACCCCGGCCAGCGCCTCCGTGGCCGCTTCCTCCTGGGCCTTGACATCGGCTAGGAGCCGCGCCTGCATGGCATCTTGCAGCGTCCGTAGCTGCGCCAGATAGTGCTCGGGTGATTTCTTTAACATACTTTACGTATTATGGCCTTTTTTAGTGATTTTGTCTAGGTGAATCTGTCTCTTGTCGGTAGCGCTGCTCGCGGATGTGCTGAAGATAGCTCTTGACCTGTGCGCTCTCTACCTGGAGTCTATCGAGTGTCTGGTGGATAACCTCCGCACCCGCCTCAAACTCCCCGTGGATCACTTGGGTCGCGCCCGCGCTTCGCATTCGGGGAATGTCCTCGCCTCGGTGGACGCGGACAATGAGAGTGGCCTGGGGGGCGAGCTGTCGCACGTGGCGTAGGGCGAGCTCCGTCGAGGCCGCCTCGGGCAGGGTAAAGATCACCTGCTCTGCGTGGGGAAGCTGTGCATGGCGCAGGAGCGCCTCCTCGGTGGCATCCCCGTAGAGCACCGCGCTCCCTCCCTCCCGGAGGCGTGCGGCGGCACTGGCATCGAAGTCGATCACGAGGTGGGCGATCTCATGGGCCCGAAGCGCCTCTGCCACATAGCGCCCCACCCGACCCCCACCCAGAACGACAACTCGAGGTGTGCTGATGGCGGGCGGGGCGAGGTGCTCGGGGGCGTGCTGGGGCGCGCGGAGCCAGCGCCCAAAGAGCGGCCAGTGTCTCCCCACCCGGCAGAGGGGGGCGGCACTGGCGTAGGTGGCCGGGGCGAGCAGGAGCGTGAGCAAGGCAGCGGCGAGCAGGACCCCGGAGACCTGTGGGGGGATCAAACCACGGGACGTGCCCAGGGTCGCGAGGACAAACGAGAACTCGCCGATCTGCGCCAGCCCGAGGGCTACACGGAGCGCGGTTGGGCCACTCCAGCCCAGCCAGCGCAAGGACAGTGCGGTTACCAGCGTCTTTCCCAGTAGAATCGTCGCGACTGTCGCGAGGACCGGCCCGAGGTTCGTTACCACAAAGCCTGGGTCTAAGAGCATGCCGATCGAGACAAAAAAGAGCGACGAAAAGACATCGCGGAGGGGGCGTATCTGGGAGAAGACTTCATGGGCATAGGGGGACTTGGAGAGGACAATCCCTGCTAGGAATGTCCCTAGAGGGAGTCCCAGACCCGCTTTATCGGCGAGGAAGCCGATCCCCAGGCAGAGACAGACCGAGGCGAGCAAGAGCAGCTCACGCGAGCCCGTGCGGGCGATTCGGTCGAGTAGTGTTGGGACAACGCGTAGTGCCAGCAGGACGATCACGCCGAGAAAGGCAAGCGCTTTGAGGAGAGCCAGTCCCAGGGTAGGGAGGAGGCTGGCGGTCGCGGCAAGCGCGGGTAGGAGGGTGACCATCAGCACGAGCGAGAGGTCTTGCATCACCAGGAGACCCAGCATGAGCTGTCCGTGGGACGTTCCCAGCTCGCCGCGCTCATCCAAGAGGCGCAGGAGCACGGCTGTCGAGGAGAGCGCGAGGGCACAGCCAGCGAAGAGTCCTCCGTAGAGTCCCCAGCCCAAGAGGGAACCCAGTCCGATACCTAATAAGATTGTCCCGAGAAGCTGGCTGGCTCCGCCGATTAGGGCAGTGCGCCGGACATGCCGTAGCTCATCGAGTGAGAACTGGACTCCGACCGCAAACATCAAGAGGGCCACTCCTAGGTCTGCTACCAGCGCTACCGTGTCTTTGTCGGCGATAAAGCCAGGCGTGTGGGGGCCGATGAGAGTGCCTGCAACCAGATAGCCGATGAGGGCGGGAAGCTTGAGGGAGCGGGCGATCAGCCCTCCCGCAAGTGCTGCGGTGAGCGCGATACCCACATCGCCCAGGAAGGCGACTCCCGGAGAGCCGGTCATGGGGTACCTCCTTGGGACGGCCAGATCACGAGGGCAAGGGTGAAGACAAGGGTGAGGATAATCAGCCCGACGATGCCACGGCTGAGGCAACCGCCGAGCTGGATATCCGCCGGAGTAAGGGGAAAGAGAGATTTGGGGCGCTGCATGAAGGCTCCTAATGCGAGGAAAGACTGCAGAGGAGCATCGGCCCCCCTACAGGAAGAGACGCAGGAGACAGAGCGCGGGCGGCGCACGGGGGGAGCGTACGTGCGTGGGAGCCAGGGCATGCAGGGAGCTACGGGGCGTAGCCGCGGAAGGGAGAGCAATCAGGTCGTTGTCAAAGAAGACCCCCACGAGAGGGCTCGTCACAGGTACCGCATCTAGAGGGAGGGGCGGTTTACAACGGATCGCGCTGGCTTGGACAGGGGGGAGGTACTTCTCGACAAGGCGCTGTTTAGGGCGCTTGATTTGGTGGGAAGATACCGGCTGTGCGGCGAGGGCTCCGCTCCCTAAAAAGAGGAGCAGAGCGAGGGCCATCCAGATCGTACGAAGCACTCTCACCACTAAACTATATCCCGAAACGGGGGACAGGGTTCCCTCACTGTCCCCGTGTGCTTTCAAGGCCTAAGGGGCTGCGAGGTGATCATCGGCGGGGTCGGTCTTGGGCAGGAGGAGGATCAAGACGAAGAGGGGAGCTCCTAAGGCCATGCAGGTGATCAGGGTCCAGTGCCAGCCGTAGGCGGCGCTGTGGCCGGTGGCGGGGCCGAACCAGTCGTACATGTGGGTGCCGAGCCAGTCGCAGATAAAGTAGAACAGTGCCTGTGTCGAGGCCAGCGTCCCAAAGATGACCGCTTCTAACCCCTTGGGGCAGGCGCGCGCCCACATCCAGGAGTAGGCAAACGCTCCCAGCGACGCAAGGATATTAAAGGCGAGTATACCGACCTTGGCGGAGAGCGCATCGTGGATGAGCATCAAGGGCACCATCGCGAGGATCGTCGCCGAGGCAGCAAGGGTGGCGAGAGCGCGTACTCCCAGGCGACGGGGGGCGACCTGAACTAGCAAGACACCCAAGATCGCCCCCAGTGCTCCCCAGCCCGAGAGCTCTCCAATAAAGAGCTTACTGAGGTGGAGGGCATCGGTCAAGTAGTAAGGTCGGGCGGTGTCGGGGGAGGGGACGAGGCCAAAGTAGGCCACAAAGGCGGTCACGGCCCAGAGCCGTCGGTCTTTGAGCGCTTGACGTAGCGCGAGCCGGGGATTGGGGAGCTCCTCTCCTGAGGCAGCGGGGGGCGCGCCCACGGCGTCGGGCTCCTTGAGCAGAGGAAGCAAGAACAAGTAGCACAGGGAGACCCCCGCGGCGGCACTGAAGGCGGCACGGTAGCTCCAGTGCTCCGTCACGATCCCTCCCAAGCGCCCGGCAAACGTGGCCATGAGCACCAAGGGCAGGAGCTGCAAGACCGTCTGAACGCCTTTATAGTTTCCTAGGTTATTGCCCATCGCGACCGTGATTGCATTGATCAAGACGCCTCGCAAGGTAAATCCTGTGATGGCGATCAGTAGGCAGCAGATAGCGGAGACTAGGTGGTAGTGTGTCTGAAATGCCAGGAGGAGCCAAGCCGCAGAGATGGTGAGGGAGGCCAAGATGAAGTAAGAGCGACGCCGAGAGCCAAAGAGGGGATACAGTTCGGTACAGGCTCCCATAAAGGGCTGGACATAGGTCGGAAGATAGATCAATAAATTAATCGAGGTTACGGTACTTGCAGAGAGATGAAGCTCATCCTTCAGAAGAAAGGTAATCTTTTCGCCCGTGAAAATGCCCTGAAGCGTATTTAACAAAATATACCCAAAAATTAATAAGATGACATGGAGCATCTCTTTTTTGAGCGAGCTGAACATTTCTGTTAGTTTTTTCATTACTAAGACCCTTTTTGATAAATGCTAGGAAGATAGTGAGTCGGTTGGTAGAACTTGAGATGTTTTTTAGAGTGTCGTCTTTTTCGTCTTGGATAGGCGTAATTTTCTGAGATAACAGAGCGTCCTTAGGTTTGTGATATTGAGCTGCAATATAACATTACTTTATTGAGATTGCACTATTATTCGACTTGAGATACTTGTGGATTTAAGTACAATAAGAGTGAGCTAATTCATATTCTGCTCTCGTGCGTACGCCGTATTTTTCCTTCGAATAAGTCAGGTGACGAGGCAGGAGATAGAGGCCGTGCCGCCGAAGTGGTAGGGCGGAGGACAACGGAATGATCCGTATTGGAATGATTGGGTGCGGCGGGATCGCGCGGCACCACCTAGGGCAGCTGGCGCGTATTGAGGGTGTCAAAGTGGTGGCACTCCAGGACCCCGATGCTGAGCAGATTAAGCGCTGCCAGACCCAGTTCCCACAGCTCGCCGACGCAAAGGTGTTCAACACTGCGGACTGGAAAGAGCTGCTGGCGCTCGACGACGTAGACGCGGTGGAGATCTGCACGCCCCACACGCAGCACGGGCCGCAGGCGCTCGATGCCATCGCGGCGAAGAAGCACGTTCTTCTTGAGAAGCCGATGGTGAGCAATGTCCAGGAGGCGCACACGCTCCTCAAGGCGCTGGAGGGCTACGAGAAGGTCTTCGCGCTGGCCTACCAGCGGCACTCGATGGGGCAGTTCAAGCTCATCCGCGACAAGATCGCCAGCGGGGAGATGGGGCAGGTGACCTCCCTCAACGCGCTCCAGTCCCAGAGCTGGAAGAAGGGCACCGCAGGCTCGTGGCGCCAGGACCCCGCGCTCTCGGGCGGCGGCCAGATCAACGACTCCGGCTCGCACCTGGTCGATATCTTGCTCTACACGACGGGGCTGACGGTCGCGCAGGTGGCGGCATTTCAGGACTTCCGTGGGACGCCGGTGGATATCGACTCCGTGCTCTCGATTCGCTTCACCAACGGCGCTCTGGGCAACGTGACGGTGATCGGGGATACCGTGGTCGGCTGGCACGAGGATATCTCGATCTGGTGCGAGAAAGGCGCGTTCTTCTACCGCAACGGGCAGCTGACCATTATCGACGACAAGAACGTGCGGACGATCATGGACGGCAACAACTTGCCGGGGACGCAGAACATCGACGAGAACTTTGTCGGGGCGATCCGGGGCGAGAACGCGGTGGGGGCACCGCCGCTCTGTGGCCTCCGCACGATCGAGATGACCGAAGCCGCCTGGGAGAGCGCCAAGCTCGGTGGCGCTCCCGTGACGATGAACTAGGTCTCGGTGAGACGGGTGCGTACCCCGGCGGCATCGCCGTCGGGGGACGTCCCCACAACAAACGCCCGCAGCTCCGGTCCGCCGCCCACGCGGTAGACTTGCACATCTTTCAGGGTGAGGAGCTTGGCGACCAGCGCCGCAAAACGCGCCTGATCCGCCCGCGCCTCGTCGTCGTCGCCGGCCTGTGGCGTGGTCATCGGGGAGAAGAACGCCTCCACACGGACGATCTTAATAGGGATCTCTGGCTCTAGGCGGAGCGCCTCGCGCAGCGTTGCCTCGGAGTTGACGACGATCCCGCGCCAGTGAAACGGCTTCACCGGGGCATCGGACTCACTGAGAAACACCAGTCCCTTGGCGAGGTCTTGCAGCTCAGACAGAAGGCTCATCGTCGCCCTCCCGCCCCGAAGCTCCCGCCGCTGCTACGCCGCTTGCTCTTACGGAAGCCACTCTCGTCGCTGTTGAAGCTGCTGGCTCCCTGGTCGCGCTTCTGCTTGAGTGCCTGCGCTATATCGTCGGGGAGGCCCTTGAAGAACCGCAGCCCCGTTGCCTGCTCCAGCTCCTCAACCGTGGTGATAAAGCGATCCCAGGAGCCCGAGATCGTCTTGCTGTTCTCCATCTTCACCGCGATCACCCGTGTATTGGCATCCAGGCTGCCCTTCTCGGGGAGAACCAGGACGATCTTCCAGCCAAAGTCAGGGACCGCGATACCGTCTTTGCCGATTGTCTGGCTGTGCTCGTTGCCCTTGTCAAACCCATGGCCACAGAGAATGTAGAGCTCGTTGCCGTCTTGGGCGAGCTTGCGGCAGTAGGTCTCCAGCCCCTCCCACGGCCCTGCGTTCATCTCGTGGTACTGGGGCGTGATATTGGTCATGTAGAAGACAACCTGGTTGTCCTCGGCGGTAGCAGTGCGATCTTTGCTGGGGCAGTTGTGGCCGCGGTCGAAGCCCGAGCCGCTGTAGTCACGGGTCGTGATCGCCTCAAAGCCACTGGGCAGATCGGGGTCGGGGATGAAGTTACTGCGCTCGGTGTCGCCGATATCGCTTGCCTTGAGGTGCCAGGCGACCCAGTTGGGGAAGCGGAGCGTGTTGTTGTAGGAGAGGGTCATCTGGGGCCGTGCCATCAGGAAGTGGTCCTGGTTGCGCGGCGACTCCGTGGCATCGTCGGGGTTCCCAAAGAGCGCGAGGGGATCGCCGGTGGCGCTTGTCTTTCCAGCGGACGTGCCACCGGAGCGCGGTGGCGTCTTCAGAAACCCGCCCGGCTGTGAGTTGGCGGGGCGGCTATCGGTGATGGTTACCGGGGGGCGCATCGGCTGCGTGGGCGGTGCCGCGGGCTTGGGGCAGCCGGCAAGCAGGCCTCCTAAGACTCCGAGCAAGGGCAAAAATAGTTTGTAGTGTCTCAAGGCATCTCTCCCTCTACAAGATACCCCAGGACGGCACCGCTCCACCAGTCAAAGCCGGGACGCTCCCCGAGGTTTTTGGGGGTGGTGATCCTTGGGCCAAAGAGTAGGAGCGGGGCATACTCGCGGCTGTGGTCGGTGGACGGGGTGGTGGGGTCGTTGCCGTGATCGGCCGTGATTCCGACCAGATCATCGGGTCTGAGGTGCGGCAGGAACTCCGCCCCGAGCCAGGTGTCGAACTCTTCCAGCAGGCGAGCAAAGCCCACGGGATCGTTGCGGTGGCCGTAGAGCATGTCGAAGTCCTCTAGGTTGGCAAAGATAAAGTCCGCGTCGGAGTGCCGGACAGCCTCGGTGAGGGCGGCGCAGTGGGCGGGGTTGTTGGTGGTAAGCTCGCGGCGCTGGCCGGGGGCTTCGGGGAAGAGCTCGCAGGTCTTGCCGATAAAGTGAACCCGCTTGCCCGCCTCCGAGAGCCTGTCCAGTGTCGTGGGATAGGGCGGGGGAAGCGGCCAGTCCTTGCGGTTCTCGGTGCGCTTGAAGCTCGCGGCGCTCTCGCCCACAAACGGCCGCGCGATCACCCGGCAGAGGGGCAGGGTCGCCCGTGCTATCTCGCAGATTTCATAGAGCCGCTCCAGCCCAAAGTGCGTCTCGTGCGCCGCGACCTGAAAGACGGAGTCCGCCGACGTGTAGACAATCGGGTAGCCGGTGCGAAGGTGCTCCTCTCCCAGCTGCTTTAAGATCTCCGTCCCCGACGCCGGGTAGTGGCCCATTGTCTTGGTGCCAATGGCCGCCTCGTAGGCCGCGATCAGCTCCGCGGGGAAGCCATCGGGGTAGATCGGGAAGGCGGGATCGGTGACAACGCCCATCATCTCCCAGTGGCCCGTGACCGTGTCCTTGCCCTTGCTCTTCTCGGCCAGTCGCCCCCAGTGGCTCTGCGCGGTGGGGTTTGCCGCGACTCCCGCAATCTCCGCAAGGTTTCCCAGCCCGAGGCGCTCTAGGGTGGGGAGTCGCACGCTGCCAACGGCGCGTGCCGTGTTCGCCAGCGTGTGCGAGCCGAGGTCGCCCGCGCCGTAGTCGAGCGCATCGGGGAGCTCGCCGCAGCCGCAGCCATCGAGGACGATTAAGAAGAAACGACGCATGCTCTAGGGTACCACCCCGGTTTGGATCGCCCCCGTTTGGATCGCCCCCATATTAGATCGCCCCCATGAACGGGGGCGTCTTACTATCGTCGCAAGCTCCGACACGAAGGCCTCCGGCCATATCCCGAGTTTACTCGGGATGGGCGCAGCCCTTTGTGTCCGAGGCACGAGGACTGCAAGACGCCCCGTTTCATCGGGGCGATCTAATATGGGGGCGATCCCGAGGAAAACTACAGCGCCGGTTTCTGCTGACCGTTTTGCCACCAGTAGTAGAGCGCGATTGCGGCGATCACCAGGAGCACCACGCCGGCGATCTTCCAGAAGCTGTAGGGACGCTCGCCCTGCACCTCGCCGGTGCGGGCGTTGATGAGCACCTGAAAGACCTTGCCCTCAAACCGGTAGGCCGCGATCCAGATCGGGAGCAGGATGTGCTTGAAGGTCTCGTCGGAGTAGGCGGTGCGGACACTGTGGACACGCTGCTCATCGCCGCCGATGGCACGAACCACATCCGAGTGAATCACCCCGGACATGATCTGCTTGGCGCTCTCAAAGCCCGTCCCCAGATCGACCTGGTAGCGCTGCGCCCGGAACCCGGCAAGGTAGGCGGGCTCGTAGGGGACGAGGGCGTTGAGATCCCAGGGGGTGAGGCTCTCGACACGCTTGGGGCTCACGGCGCGCGACGCCGGGACGAGCACATCGTCGAAGAAGCGCTCCACGGTCCCTGAGGTCGGGTACCAGCGGGTCTTTTGTACTTGGCGCTCCTTCCAGACAATCCGGCCGTTTTGGTCGGTCTCGCTGTAGCGCTCGGTCTCCCAGTAGTGCTCGCCGCGCTCGCCGGAGTAGCGGCTGACGGTCTGGGAGTCGTAGGTCCAGTGTGGCAGGTAGACCCCCGCGATTCCGTCTTGGCGCGCCATGTTCTTGAGGGCGCTTGGGGCAAACCAGCGTGTCCCCAGCCACTTTTTGATGGCCGCTTGGGCGTCTTTCTTGGGAATGGCGAAGGGCAGCACGGCCTCAGGGGCGATCAGTGGGTTGGCCGCGATCGGCTGTGCGACAATCTTGGCGGCGCAGAACGGGCAGGAGCCCGCCACCTCAGGGGGGGTGAACTCCGTGACCGCCCCACAGCTCTCGCACGCGACCTCCACCGCATTGTCCGCCAGCCGTGCCAGCTGCGACGCATCCGGGGTCAGGTAGTCATCCAGTGCATTCTCACGAAGGGCACGTGCCGTATTCTCCCGTGGGACAGACACCTCTGTGCCGCAGTAAGGGCACTTGAGCTGTCCCACTTTGGGATCGAACTCCAGATTGGCCGCACAGCCAGGGCAAGGGTAGCGCATTAGCCCACCCCCCCTGCCCCCGCCGGGCGGGGGGGAGAGAAGGTCTTTTCCTTATATTCCCCCCGCCGGGCGGGGGTTAGGGGGGAAACTCTCATTTCGGCAGGGGTGGGGGGACAGGGGCAAGCACGCTCGCTAGCTCTGTGACACTACCTGCGGCTTCCCAGCCCGCCATTCCCTGCTTCCAGACCAGGGTCTCGGGGGCGAGCTGCTTCTGCGCGAGGGCCGCGAGGTCGAAGGGACCTTCTTGTTTCCCATTGACCCCGATAAACCACGCCGCTTGTGGCAGTGGCGGTGGCGTGCCCCCACTGGCTCCCCCATTATTGGGGGCGGGGGGGGCAAAGGAGTTCTGGAGCTGGTTGCCCATGGCGATTCCCATGGCCAGATCCAGCGCGGGGTTGCCGCCACCGGGGTTCTTGGCGCTCGCCTCGATCGCATTGGCGGCCTGGAACTGCGTGTAGCGGTTCATGTCGCCGAGAATACCCATCTGGGTGCGCTTGTCGATTGCCGCTTCGACCTCGGGGGGGAGGCTGACGCTCTCGATCAGAATGTGCATCACCTCCAGGCCGTACTGCGCAAAGTCGGGCTGGAGCGCCACCCGCATCGCATCGCCGATCTGGGAGTAGTGCGCCGCAAGGTCGTAGACCCCAACCGTCCCCTTGCCGATCCACTCCGCAAAGTGGGTCGTCATGAAGGCGCGGAGCTGGTCGGCGGCATCGTCGGTCTCGAAGCTGGGGTTGGTGGAGATCAGCTGGCGCAGGAGGGTCGCCGCGTGGCCGATACGCATTGAGTAGGTGCCAAAGGCGCGCAGGCGCACCGGGCCAAGCTCGGGGTCGCGGAGGGTGATCGGGTGCGGCGTCCCCCACTTCAGGCCCGTGAACTGGCGGGTGTTGAAGAAGTAGACCTCGGCCTTGAAGGGGGAGTTAAAGCCATGTGGCCAGGACTTGAGGGTCGTCAAGATCGGCAGGTTCTGGGTCGAGAGCGTGTAGGTGCCCTCCCCAAACTCATCCGCGACCTGGCCCTCGTTGACAAAGACCGCGGTCTGGCCGGGGCGCACGATCAGCTTGGCACCATTTTTAATCTCATTGCCCTGTCGCTCGAAGCGATAGGCCAGCGTGTCTTGGGTATCGTCGAGCCACTCAATGACATCGATAAACTGGCCGCGAAGTGCATCAAAAAGTCCCATAGTTGTCTCCTTGCGAGTTGATCCTTCCCTGAGACAATTTTTTCCTCGCATTGGTTGCAAGCCGTAACCGTCAGCGTCGCCGCGACGTTTTCTCTCTAAGCGGAGGACAACGGCAGTGACAGACGCAACGACGTTAGAGGATTGGACACAGACAGCGCGCCCCGATGGCACGATCCGTCTGCAGCGGCGCTTACAGACGATAGACGGTCTGAACATTTTCCGGTTTTGGACTGGGGTGGTGTTTTTGGTCGTAATCCTAGGACTGTTTCTCTGGCAGAGCCACCAGCTCTCCCAAATACAGCATCCTGGGGGGTTCCCCTTTCCCTCCTGGATACCACAGCTTGTACTGGGCATCTTTTTCTTGCTCATGGTGACAGCTCTCGCGTGTAACCAGTGGGGTGGGGGAGTGCTTCGTACGGCTCAGCTTGGCGGCGCGACCCTCGCGTGTCGTGAGGAAGTGCGGCTTCGGGAGAACTACCTGGAGCGCCGGCTGGTCTTTGGGCGCTGGTGCCGGGTCGTGCGGATCACCGACGGCTGGGTATACGTTGAGGAGGTGGAGAGCTCTGGGTCTACGGCCTATTCCACCTACCGTGTCCGAGTTCGGGGCAAGGGAGGGGAGGTGGTTCTGCTCACACGCCCCGCCTACGGGAGCTCCCTTCTCGGCAACGATCACGAGGTGCCGCGCAGTGTCGCACAGCTAGCGGAGTTTGTCGCGGCGAAAACCGATTGGCAACTGGATGTCCCAAGCCTGCTACGACGAGGCTCGCGCATTCGGACGGCATAGCCGTTAGAGATCGGGGGGGGCGTTCTCGGGGAGGGCGGTGCGGATACGGAAGCCGACACGCTCACGGAGCCCGCTCTCGCGCTCTTGGGGGGCATGGATCGCTTTGAGGGTCAGTGCGGCGGCGCTACTGGGAACCATCGTGCGTGTCTTGCGGCCTTCGTCGTCGCGACCGTCGAAGTAGACAAAGTCCGGGAGCGCGGAGCCAAAGCCTTCGACATCCAGGATCTCGCCGCTCGGGAGCACAAAGAGCGCCTTGGTGAGCTCGTCGGGCTCCAGCTCTTTCTCAAAGGCATCCAGGAGGCTCGCTAGCCCTAGTACCACGAGCTCCGCGGGCGTTGTGGGAGTGGGCTCTTGCTCGCCCTCGGTCAGCTCCGGCTCGCCCACCGGCTCGATTGTCACTATGTCTTCTACAGCGTCGTTCATGTGCGGGATATTGTATCGGGGATTGCCGGGGGGTGCCGGGGGATGCCGGGGATTGAAAGCCCCGGCAGAAGGTGGGGAGCGCCCCGTGGGCGCGGAAAGTGTTGCGCTCTGCGCGTCCTCGAGACGCTCCCTGAAACCGCAGGCGGGTATTTCAATGCTCGCTGACGGCCCCAAAAAATAAATGGGTCGATTTTATCAGATTTGGCTACTCTCAACCGTTTATGGGACATGAGACGACAGAGTAAGATCGATGTGCACTACCACTTGGTGTGGGCGACAAAACATCGCCAGTGTTGGTTAGACGGCTCCTGTGAGCGGCTTGCGTATTCCGTGATTCGGCGGGAAGCAGAAGAGGTGGGCTGTGTGGTCTTGGCACTCAATGGAATGCCAGACCATGTCCACCTAGTGGTGCGTACGCGCTCGTGCGTAAGCCCTGCGATTCTGGCAAAGCAAGTCAAGGGAGTCTCCTCGACCTGTATAAATGATGCGCAGCTCTTGGGCGACACTCTCTTTCGCTGGCAGGACGGCTATGCCTGCTTCAGCCTGAGCCGCTCGCATGTCGCTCGGGTTATTGCCTATGTCGAGCGGCAGAAAGAACATCACGCTGACCAAACAATCTGGGCGGAGTGGGAAGAGACCGACGTGGAGGTGGGGAACTGAAAGAAGCACGTTACCGGGGGGAGGGCGGGGATTGAAAGCCCCGCCTGCGGCAGAGGGAGCGTCCCGAGGACGCGCAGAGAGCTGGTGTTTGTGCGCCCACGGGGCGCTCCCCACCTTCTGCCGGGGCTTTCAATCCCCGGCAGCCCCCGGCAACACCCCGGCAATCCTCTGATATACTACTCCGTTATGAAATTTGAAACCCTTGCCATCCACGCCGGGCAGGGACCGGACCCGGCGTACGGGGCCGTGATGTCTCCGATCTACCAGACCTCGACCTTTGCCTTCCAGGACTACAACCAGCCTGGCCCCTTCGACTACACGCGCAGTGGCAACCCCACCCGCAAGCAGCTCGAAGATTGCCTCGCCGCCCTGGAGGGGGGGAAGTTTGGCTATGTCTTTGCCACCGGAATGGCGGCATCGGCGACTCTTCTGTCCATGTTCAACGCGGGCGATCACCTCATCATCCACGATGATCTCTACGGCGGGACCTACCGCCTGCTTGTCTCTGTGCTGGCGCCCAAGGGGATGGAGGTTGAGTTTGTCAATCTTCGCGACCTGGATGCACTGCGTGCGGCGATCAAGCCCAACACCAAGGGAATCTGGACGGAGACCCCGACCAACCCTCTGATGAACCTGCTGGACCTCTCCGCAATCGCCGAGATCGCCAAGCCCAAGGGAATTGTCACGTTCTGCGACAACACGTTCCTCTCGCCTTTCTACCAGCGGCCGCTCGACCTGGGGATCGATATCGTGATGCACTCGACCACGAAGTACATCAACGGGCACTCCGATGTGGTCGCGGGAGCCGCCATCACCAACGACCCGGAGCTCTCCGACAAGATCAAGATGCTCCAGAACGCGATGGGCACGGCGCAGGCACCGTTTGACTGCTTCCTGACCATGCGTGGTGTCAAGACCCTCCCAGTGCGCATGGAGCGCCACAACTCCAACGCGCTGGCGATCGCTCACTGGCTGGAGGCGCACCCGAAGGTGACCCAGGTGCTCCATCCCGGCCTGGAGTCGCACCCGCAGCACGAGCTGGCCAAGCGCCAGATGTCGGGCTACGGCGGAACCTTTAGCTTCCGTGTCACCGATGGCGAGGTCGCCAAGCACCTGCTGACCCACCTGAAGATCTTCGTCCTCGCCGAGTCGCTGGGCGGGGTCGAGAGCCTGATCGAGCAGCCCTGGACCATGACCCACCTCTCCATGCCCGAGGATGTCCGCCGCAAGCTGACCCTGACCGAGGACCTGATCCGCATCTCGGTGGGCATCGAGCATGTCGATGACCTGATCGCCGATCTGGAAGAAGCAATAAAGTAGTTGTTGCCGGAGATTGCCGGGGATTGAAATCCCCGGCAGATAGTGGGGAGCGCCCCGTGGGCGCGGAGAGTGTTTGGTTCTCCGCGCCCACGGGGCGCTCTTTTTTTGTGCCGGGCAATTTATTGCCCGGCAGGTCGGGGATTTCAACCCCCGGCGCTAGCGGAGCAGCCTCTGCGCGATGGCCTTCCAGTCGAGCGCCTCGATCACGTCTTTGTTGAGGTGCTCGGGCAGGTTTCGCTCGGTGCGGCTGAGGCCCTTGCGGACGGCCTCGGCGCTCATCCAGTACCGCTCGACCGTGATAAGCTGGGCGGCGGTGCGGGGAAGCGTGGGGTTTGCCCAGGCGGCGAGGCGGACAATGGGGACAGCACCTGGAGTCTGCGGAGCGACCGGGTGGGGGCCGGTGCGCCGCGAGTCCGGCAGGTGCCAGGCGGGCAGCGTGCGCTCGGTGGGAGAGAGGGCCGCGAAGGCACGCTTGGCATCGGCGAGGTCTTTGCTGAGGTAGCCGGTGAGCCGGTTTCCCTCGGGAGTGGCATCGACCCGCAGGCGCTCCTCTTCCTCCGCGTCCAGCTTGGCGAGCTCTTTCTCGCGGTAGGCCAGCTGGTCGGGTGTCCGAGGGCGTTTGTTCTTGTAGTCCTCAAGCGACTTGGCGAGCTGCGCGGCACGGCGTGCCTTGTCCGCGGGCGACACTGCCTCGGCGTAGGCTTGCTGCGCCCGCACCAGCGCCGGCTGTGCGTCTTTGAGCTGCTTTTCGAGCTGGGCAATGGCGAACTTGTGAAAACGCTCCTGAGCGACCGGTGCAAAGAGCGCGCGGCCTTGCGGCTGGACCACCAGAATCCCTGAGACCTCGCTGCCGCCAAAGCCCTGGTAGACCGGAAATCCCTGGACCTCCCCGAGGCGCTTGGGCTCCGGAAAGAGCGCACCCTGACCATCGGCCCACTTGTCTTGGGCGAGTGCCTCTTCCCGGATAATATTCACATAGACCAGCAGGTTGACAATGGCGCTGGTGGGGATCAGGGTGCCGCCCTTGACCGCGACACTGCTCGGCGGCCAGAAGCCCAGCATCACCGTGCCTTTGTGTGGCTGCGGCACCGGCTGAAGCTCGACACTGAGCGTGGCGCGGGGGTAGACACCTGGCGGCGGGCTCAGCAAGGGGAGCGCCTTGACCGTGCTCACAAAGTCGCGTAGTGTCGTCGCGAGGGGAGCCCCTGCGGCCGGGATCGCCTGGCCGCCCGTCGATTCGGGGAACCAGCGGGGAGGGCCGGTCGGGGCTTGTGCCGCCACGGAGAGAAGGAAGAGGGGAGCTAGTAGCATCTCAGTCTTGGAACCAGTAGGCTTGCATCGCCTTCAGGAACTCCGGGGTAAGGGCGACGACAGAGTCGCCGATAATGGCATCGACCCCACAGTGCGGGCAGACTGCGGTTGTCTCGTCGTCCCACCACTCTTGGATTTCCGTGGGGGGGAATGTCGTGAGGCAGTAGAAACAGCCGCAGAGAGCACTTGCCTCCAGCGCGTCGCGGTGGCGGCTGGTGTGCTCTCGTGCGGTGAGAGGATCAAGCGGTTGTGTGGGCATGACGGTCTAGAGCGGTTTCCAGCGCGAGGCAATCGGCCCGCGAACCACGGTTTTGAGAACCCCGTCTTTGGTCAGCGCCACGTAGAGACCGTCTTTGTAGCGAATGTAGCTATCGTTTTTTGGGTCATAGAAGCGCCGTCCCTTCTCCATCACTTCGGTTGCCTCTGCCTCAGAGACACCACGCTCTTGCATGCGCTCTAAGAAGTGGCGGGTGAGCGTGAACTTCTGTGTGGGGTTTTTCGGTGCGGTGAGCGGTGTTGCCGCAGGAGCTTGGGTGGCTGGGGACTCTTCCAGACGTGAGAGAGTCAGCTCGTCGTTCTTGGACTCCCCGGGGGCACTCCAGTGTGAGTGCCAGTGTGGGGGGAGCACGGCATCGGGGGCACCGATACGGGCGAGGGCCTCCAGCTCGCTCTTGACAGTGCCGGGGGCGAACTGAAACGTGACCACAGCCGGAGCCTTCTCCGGCGTGGGACGCACCACGACACGGACGAAGCCAGGCACTTTGTAGTAGCGCTCCTGCTCCAGCCCCACATGGCGCGGCGGCCCCAAGAGCTTCTCCAGCGCACTGAGCGGCTTGTTTAAGGTGGGAGTGAGCTTTAGAGGCGGCTGCTGGGCGAGGCTAGGCCACACTAGCAGGGCGAGTGCTAGTGCGGCCAGGCAGACGGCCCTAAGAGCGGATGTATTTCTCAAAGACATCGCTGAAGTCTCGCTTGGTAAAGCGCTGCTGCATGGTGGTGTTGAGGTTGTCGAGGAGGGCAGTGTAGCGTCCGATCAGGGCCGCGTCGCTCTCAACCGAGGTCAGCTTGTACATGGAGGAGACCGCGTCTAGGCAGCGCAGAGCATTGTCGCGGCCTTGCGCGTCTTTTTGCTGGTACTTCCCGATCGTGTAGAGCGCCTTGTAGATATCCTTGAGCGCCTCGATGTAGTTCTTGTTGATATCGATACTAAAGGGTTGGTCGTTGATGCTGAACTTCAGCTCGATATCGAGGTCGATCGTCCCGGCTGTCTCGATGGAGACATGGGAGAAGTGGTTGGCATAGTACTCGTAGCGCTTGACCCGGCGCTTCGATGAGACCGCGGAGTCGCCATCGACATGGATCAGGCTCAGGTTGGTGAAGCAGTACTCGTCTTTTTTGGACTTGATCAGAAAGTAGATCTTCTCCCCATCTTCGTGGAAGAGATAGTCGTCGGAGTCTACTTTATCGTAGTCTTTTGGGGAGATGATAACCCCGATATCGCTGATACCCAGTGCCTCTGCGGCGAACTTCTTAAACATGGATGTGTCCCTTTCAGCCCCTATAATACCCGGCTCTGGATAGCTTGAAGCGCTGTGGTAACGGACTTATAGAACCAGTGGGTCTTCCGGTAGCCCTTGCGGAGGCGACGGAGCGCGGGCAGAAACGCGGGATCGCCCAGCTTGACGGCGGCATCCAGGTTCCAGCTCCAGACCGTGCCACTCTCAAACTGCCGGGCGAGATACGGGACAATCGCACGGTCTCCCAAGAGCCCCAGCGTCGCGCATGCCTCCGCCCGGACCGCGTCTTTGGGATCGTCCACGAGCCGCCAGAGGGCTGCGCGGAGCGCGGGGGAGTCGAGTTTCTTGCAGTGGATAAAAAACGCGGTCCAGTTTCGCAGGTACGGGTCGGGGGAGCTGAGATTTTCCAGGAAGATATCGTGGAGTTGCTGGCACTGGGGAGCTGTCACGCCCTCGTCCCAGCACATCCCTCCCAGGGCCTGGCAGACCCCGCGCCGGACACGCTTTGAAGGATCGTGCGCGGCGGCAAAGAGCGCGGGGAGCATGCCAGGGCGCACGTGGTAGCCTCGGGCGAGGGCATGGGCCGCCGCCGCCCGGACCCGTGCGCGGGGATCGTGGGCGAGGAGGCGCAGGAGTGTCGGAACCCCAAGCCGCGTGAGCCGGGGGCCGGAGTCATCGTAGCCACCGAGCTGCCCCAGTGCGGAGCAGAGCCGCGCCCGAACGGTTGCACGGGGATGGTCTGCCAGGGCAAGGAGGCGTGGGTAGTGCCGGGGCGCGAGCAGGCGTAGCTCCACCGCGGCCGCCTCCGCTCGTTTTTTGTTGTCGCCTTGGAGCTCCCGAAAGAGCCGCTCGGTTTTCTTGCCCATCTCAGGATTCTATCGCCTAGGACTATCGGCCCGGTAAATTGAGCCAAAAGCCCCGCACCGGGGAGCACTCTTTTGGGTTACTATATACCCATGCAACATCTCAAGCTGGGCGCACGGCAGCGCCTGACAACCTACCGGAAGATTGCGATTGCCGCGTGGAACCAGCCACGCGACCCGAGCACCTATGCCTGGGTCGAGCTGCCCGTGGCGGAGGCGGAGGCGTTTCTCAAGAGCTATGTCTCCTCAACGGGGCACAAGCCGACCCTGACACACTTTGTCGCCAAGATTATCGCGCACTGCCTGGAGAAGCACCCGGAGCTCAATCACTTGCTGCGCCAGGGCAATCTCTACCGCCGGGAGCGCACCGATGTCTATGTCACCACCCTGCTCAAGGGCGAGGGCTCGCTCGATCTCTCGGGGTTTACGTTGCCCAACGCCGCCAACGTGAGCCTGGGGGAGCTGGCACGCCTCTCCGCCGAGGCGGTGGATGCACTCCGGGCCGGCAACGATCCGGTGACTGCCAACACGGACCGGGTGGTGGGGGCGATTCCGGCCTGGGTCTTGCGGCTGGTGATGCGCTTCCAGAGCCTCTTTCAGTACACGTTTAACACGTCGCTGCGGGCACTGGGAATCCCCGACGACCGCTTTGGCTCGGTGGTGATCTCCAACTTCGGGCCGCTGGGGCTGGAGAATGGGCTGGTGCCGCTCTCGCCGTACTGCCGTTGCCCGCTGATGATTGGGATGGGCAAGCCGGTCAAGAAGCCAATTGTCGAGGGCGATCAGGTGGTGGTGGCGGAGTGCATCACGATTAGCTTTACGTTCGACCACCGCTACGCCGATGGTGCCCACGGCGCACAGCTGATGCGGCTCTTTACGAAGATCTTCCGCAATCCCAGTCGCTACAGCCATCTCTTTGAGGATGTTCTCGCCCAGCCGTAACCAAACCGCTGCCCCGTGCGTTTCTCTCTCCAAGCAATGGACGACTGGGGATTCTTGTTCTGGGGCGGCGTGCGCGTCTGCGTGCTCGCCTGGCTGGGGATTGTCTTCTTGCGCTGGCTCCTCACCCCGCCGCACTGGCGCGACGGCGAAGGCCCACTAATCGACGAAGGCGAGCGGATGGCGACCGAGTTCTCCTGGCTCCGCTGGTTCACCGACCGCCTCACGCTACGCTTCTGGCGCTGGTAGAAGTTGCCCGAGTGGCCCGAGGAACGAGTCCTCGGGCTTAAGAGGGCGACGGCTGCCTTCGCAGCCACCGAATCTAGTGGGCACGAAGGTCGGGTACCCGCTTGCGGGTGGATCGCCTTCTTAAGCCCGGACACTCGTTGTCCGGGGCTTCTCGTTGTCCGGGTTTCTCCCTTATCTTGTCAAGTATAATGCGCCATGGCTACTTTCTGGATTGCAATCGGGTTGGCAACCATCGTGGTGCTGGGCCTGCTCTATTGGTGGCGTCGCCCCGTGAGCTGGGAAGACGGCGAAAACAGTGCCCTCGAAGACGAAGGCCCCCTGCTCGATACGGATGGCGGGCGGTCCCGCTGGCGGTGGTTCTTCAGCTACGATGCCAATCGCCTGACCCAGTGGCTCTTCAATCTCAAGGACTGGTTTGAGAACGAAGGACGTCGCCGGAAAAAATAGGGTGGTAGACTAGCGCGTGATGAGTGACGACGACGAGATTATCGAGAGCATCTGGTACTCCACCGAGGGCGGGCGCAACCTGGGCAAGCCCGGCATGGAGGGCGGCTACATCCAGCGCGATGAGGAGCTGGGCAACCCGCAGGAGCCCGAGGACGCCGAGGCGCGCCTGACCCTGGAGTGTGTCGCCGACGAGCCCCGGCACTTCTTTGTGACAGCGCAGCTCTACGGCGGCTGGCTCTTTCTGACCGTGCGTCGGGAGACCCTGCCCGAGGCTGAGGCGATCTACAACACCCTCCGCGCCGAGCTGGAGCGCCTGGCTGCCCTCATGCCCTACGAAGGCGAGGGCCAGCGCGATGTGGCGATCCGTGCCGCACGCGCCGCCGAAGAAGCCGCTGCAGTGGAGCGGCGCTACGCGGATAACTAACCAACCCCTGCGTATTGCCTCCCCCTGCCGCTTAGACGGCTTTCCCCCTCCGGCTCCGCGAAGGGGGAGGGGCAAGCCTACCCCCCCCTTCACGAAGCTGGAGGGGGTCGCGCGCTAAAGCGCGGGGGGAGGTTATTTGTCGGCGGGGGGAGGCATTACCGGTGGAAACGCTGGGGGCACCGTGCCGGTGTAGGGCTTGCGCCCACGTGGCCCTGCGGCGTTGAGATCGAAGGGCACAAAGCCCAGCGCCAAGGCAGGCGAGCCCGGCTTGAGGCGGAAGTCGTCTTTCTCCGCATTGACAAAGCCCGGATCGGCGAGCGTACTGGTTGTGTCCTTGTCGCCTAGAGTCGGCTGCTTGCCCGCGGTGTTCCAGTAGAGGTTGTTACGCAGGAGAAAGTTCTTCCCCGGCGTCCCCGACCAGTTACTGCCCAGCAGGGGACCGTCGCGCCAGACCACGATAGTGCGCTCCACGGTAAACGAGAGGTGGTCTTCCGGGCGGGTGCGCATGAGCTGCGCCTCGGTGCCAAAGGCCAGGATATTGTTGCGGACGACATTCTCCTTGCCGTAGTGTTGGTGGAACGGGGCGCTCTTGGTGCGGTAGACCAGGTTATTCTCCGCGATTATTCCCGTCGAGCCCTCGTCGAAGTAGATGCCCCAGCCGCCGTAGTCGAAGCTATGGACATGGTGGATCTTGTTGTGATGCACGGTCGTCCCTGGCGAGACCCCTAGTGTGTAGATCCCGCCCATGTCCGACAAGACCCCTTGCCCGATCTGGTGGATATGGTTGTAGGCCAGCTCGTTGTGGTGCGCCCCGCTCTCGCCGTAGCCCCACGACCAGCCGGGGGAGATGCCGGTGTAGTAGAAGTCCACGATCTCGTTATGAAGAATCTTATTGCCCGGCGAGTGCCCGATCCAGACCCCCACGGCAGCGGGATGGAGCCGCCCGCCGTGCGCCAGCAAGCAGTCCGAGACCGTGATGCGCTCGGTGAGGAGGGTGGGGTTCTTCTGCACCCCTTGCTCCCCGATTCGTACGCCGCCGGCCCCAAGGTCGATCAGGGTGCAGCGGCTGACCGTGCTGTCTTTCGCGCCGGGGCCAAAGCTAATCGCCCAGTTGCCCGTGTTTCGGATCGTGCAGTCCACGAAGGCAATGCGCTGGCTATTGGTCACGCGGATCGCATCGGGGATATTCACCTCCGCCTGGTAGAACGAGTTTCCCTCGGGCGGGCAGAGCCAAGCGCTGTGGGCAAAGGTGAGCCCCGAGAGCGTGATGTCGGTCGCGCCGTCGATAGTGAGCAGGCTTGTCAGGCGCGGCACGAACACCCCGCGCTTGTTGGGGTTCTCGCCTGGCTTGCTGAGGTAGGTGAGGGTTTTGTCGTCGCGGTCCCAGTACCACTCCCCGGGCGTGTCGAGCGCCTCTTTCACATTGACCAGCCGGTAGCGCTTGCCCTTACCGATGGCCTGGTAGGGCTCTTTTCCAATCGTCTGCCCCATGAAGTGCAGCGTGTGCCCCGCCGCATCCACCGACTTAACCCGCATCCGTGCCATGGTCCAGATCTGGTAGCACTCCACCTCGATATCGGTGAGGTTGCGCCAGGCAGGGATGATATCGCCGGGCGTGTAGACCAGGCTCTGGTAGCCGCGCTCGCCCGGCGCGGTATCGGCTGCGACCGTGTAGTAGCCCGCCTTGGGCAGGGTCGGGCGGTAGCGACGCTCCTCCCCCAGATAGAGCTGCTCGACGGGGCTCTCCCAGCGCACCTGCCAGCGGCCCGGAGCCACTTCCTTCCAGCCCGAAACTTGGACTCCCCCGGAGAGCACCGGCACCTCACCCTTCTCCGCGACTAGCTCCAGGCCGCTGTGCGCCTTGCCTAGCACCAGCGGCTCGGTCAGCGGATAGAACCCGCCGCGTAGGATGATCCAGCGGGGGCGCTTCGCCAGCGCCGCGTGGAGACTCGCGAGCGGCCTCGCCTTGGTTCCCGGGTTGGCATCGTCGCCCTTGGGCGAGACATAGAGAGTGGCGCTTTCCATGCCCTAGAGTTCTCTCCTGCAGACCTGCTCTCCTCCACAGGTAAGCTTCTGAAGAAAGCGTGCCGATCATCAGAGTGAGCTCTTAGCAATCAAATGCGTAACCTGCCGCGATCTGCACAGAAGATTCTGTGGATAAACTATATTCTGGGTGCTGCAATTGCCCTTCGTGCAGTTGTCTACAATGCCGTCACACCTCCTAAAATCGACGTAGAGCTCATTGTCTACGCGGTCTTTGCGGTGCTCGCGGGGAGCCGTAAGGTCAGCCTGATGCGCCACAAGACCCTCGCGGATGTGGGCTCGATGTCGCTGGCCTTTGTCCTGACCTTTGCGGCGATGCTACGCTTTGGGCCGCAGCTGGCGATCTTTATCGGGGGGCTCTCGGTGCTCTCGGGCTGCCTCTATCCCAAGCGCCACCCGTTTCACCAGCTCCTCTTCAATGTCTTTGTCAATACCATCTCTACCGGGTGTAGTGGCCAGCTCTATCTCTGGATCAACGGAGGACAGGCGGTCACCGGGATCGAGGCGGCCCCGGCGATCACGGCGGCGTGCCTGGCTTTTTATCTGGTCAACACGGGCTTTGTCTCCCTGATTCTGGGCGCGGTTCTCGGGCAGCAAACCACCAAGGTCTGGCAGGAGAAGTTTCTCTGGACCGCCCCCAGCTACTTTGTCGGAGCGCTCACGGCGACACTGGCGGCGGTCCTGCAGCAGCGGTACTTGCTGATCGTGATCTCCTGCGGCATTCCCGTGGGCTACCTCACCTTCCGCTCCTACAAGATCTACTCCGACCAGGCCGAGCAGATGCTCCGTGGCAAGGAGGAGCTGGCCGATCTCTACCTGGCGACCATCAAGAGCCTCGCGCTGGCGATCGATGCCAAGGATGCCTACACCCACCAGCACATTCTGCGGGTCCAGCACTACGCCATGGCGATCGCGCGGCAGCTGGGGCTGACGGGCGCGGAGCTGGAGGGGGTCAATACCGGGGCGCTCCTCCACGATATCGGCAAGCTGGGGGTCCCCGAGTATGTCCTGCTCAAGCCTGGCAAGCTCACCCCCGAGGAGTTCGATAAGATCAAGCAGCACCCCCGCATTGGCGCGGATATCCTGGCCGATATTCCCTTTCCCTGGCCCGTGCTGCCCGGCGTAAAGTACCACCATGAGAAGTGGAACGGCATGGGCTACCCCGAGGGCCTCAAGGGCGAGGAGATTCCCTTCCAGGCGCGCATCCTCGCGGTGGCGGATGTCTACGATGCCCTGACCTCGAACCGCTCCTACCGCGGGGCCTGGGAGCATAGCCGCGCGGTCAAGACCATCCGCGAGGACTCGGGGATCCACTTTGACCCGGTCGTGGTCGAGGCGTTTCTGGCCGTGATCGATGGCGTGGTCGAGGAGATGGCGAGCCGTGGGGAGGGGCCCCTGGCACCAAAGACCAAGCAGGTGGCTGTCGAGACAAGCCACACCCAGCGCGCCGTGCGCGACATCCAGCGGGCATCATCGGAGCTCTGGGCACTCTACGAAGTGGCGCAGACGCTCTCGTCGAGTATTGGCCTGGAGGAGACCCTCGATATCCTGGCGCGCAAGCTTGAGGCGATTATTCCCAATGTGGGCTGTGTGTTCTTGATGCGTGAGTCGGAGGGGAGCCTCTTCGAGGTACGGGCGGCGGTGGGGATCAACCGGGAGTTCTTCCTGAAGGCGCGCACCAGCTCGGAGACAAGCCTCTCACAGCAGGTAGCGCTGACCGGCAAGACCTACTGTGGGGAGTACGAGCGCGACGATATCCTCGTGCAGAGCTCTCCTGGGGCGCAGTGGATCGAGCTGGGCTCGATGATGGTGGTGCCGATAATCCACCAGGCACAGACCCTGGGCACCATCAATCTCTACCACCCTGATGCCCATGCCTTCAGCACCCACGACCAGCACCTCCTAGAGACGATCGCCGCGCGTGCAGCGCTGGCGCTCTACAACGGGCTGCTCTTTGAGCGCACGCGCAACCACGCCCACACCGACCCGCTCACGGGGCTTTATAACATTCGCTATGTCACGCAAACCGTCGAGGAGCTCTGTGAGCGAGCTAGCTCCCAGGAGCGCTTTAGCTTGATCTGTGTGGATCTAGATAGCTTTAAGCCCATCAACGACCTCTATGGTCACCAAGAAGGCGACCGGGTCCTGCGTGACCTCGCCGAGCTCTTGAGGGAGGCAGTTGCGGAGTCGGATATCGTCGCACGCTACGGTGGCGATGAGTTCTTGATTGTCTGCCAAGGGGCACCCTCACGCCAGGTGGAGCGGCTGGCACAGAAGATTCGTGAGACCGTCCAGGGCTACCAGACCTGTCTGTTGCACCCCAAGCTCGGCCAGCTACGGCTCGGGGCGAGTGTGGGGGTGGCTACCTTCCCCGACGACGGCAGCGACTGGCCGTCACTGCTCTCCGTGGCCGACCAGCAGATGTACCAAGACAAGGCCGAGCGCAAGCTGGGGCGGCTGATCGAGACCGAGCCGGGGCGGGTCCTCGCCGAGGCGGCCTGAGGCTCACTCTCCGATGTAGCGGACCACCAAGAGCGCCAGGTAGTAGTAGGCGATGGGGGCGGTAAACAGAAGCGAGTCGAACCGGTCCAGGAGCCCCCCGTGGCCGGGCATGATCCCCCCGAAGTCCTTGATTCCTAGATCGCGCTTGATCGCCGACTCACAGAGATCACCGACTTGCCCCAAGGCTCCGAGAATTGGCCCGAGGATCAGGCAGTGGTACCACGGCAGGTGCGCCCACGCCCCCCAGAGCAGGGAGGTGACGGTCGCGGTGATAAGACCCCCGATGGCCCCCACGACTGTCTTGTTGGGCGAGAGCGAGGGGGCGAGCTTGCGGCTGTTCTTGCCAAAGCGCACCCCAAAGGCATAGGCTCCCGTGTCGGTCATCCAGGTGACCGCCAGGACATAGAGCGTGAGCCAGGCACCGTAGCCGACCCGTGGCCCGTGGCCCCAGGGCAGGGGAATCTCGATGCTCTTGCCGGGCAGGAGAGAGCGCAGGAAGATGAGGTACGAGAGGAGCCAGCCGACATAGGCGACCCCAAAAAGCGTCACCCCCAGGTTGGCCACCGGCTCCGACTCCCGGCGTAGCACCTGGTTGATCAGGGTCATGATGGTCAGCACGACCAGCATCACGGGCAGAAAGTCGACCAGGCGGCCCCGGCTGACATTCCAGGCGGCGAACTGTAGCACCACGACCCCGATATAGGCCAGGCGCTCGTTGGGGCGGAAGCGGTGCTTGAGCGCACGGAAGTACTCCCCGGCACAGATCAGGGCGATCAGCGCCACCCCGAGCGTGAAGACAATCCCCGGAAAGCGCTCCGGCCAGACCTCGACAAAGATCAGGGCCAGGATCAGGGGAATCCCAATGAAGGCCGAGAGCAGGCGCAGGGGCAGGCCCGGCGGCATGGCATCGCGGACGGCCTTGGTGCGCTCCTCCGCCTCTTGGGCGACCTCGCGGGCGAGCTTGGCGGCGCGCTCCTGGGCCTCACGCATCTGCTCCTGCGCCAGCCGGAAGCGGTCTTGGGCATCGCGGATTGGGTCGCTCATGAGGCGGCGAGCCTCTTCAAGTAGAGCCACTCCTCGTGGGTGTCGAGGTCGCAGGCGAGGTGCGGATGGGCATCGGGGACCACGCGGCAGCGGCAGCCGGTGAGCGCGGTCGCCCGTGCCTCCGCCGCCGCGACCGTGAGCTGGCCCGTGGCAAACTTCAGGGCAAAGCCTAGGCCGAGCAGGCGTGCCATTTCCCACTGGCTCTTACGGGCGTTGAAGGCGCGCTCGAGCAGGGCGCGGTTTCGGGCGATCGCCGCGGGGCGCATCAGAAACACCGAGCCGCCTGTGAGCTCGCCGTCGCGCAGCTTGGTCCAGGCACCCGGCGTGCCGGGAAAGCGTGCCTCGTAGCGCTGGCGGTCGGTGATCGGGAAGATGAGGTCGGCGTCGCTGGGGGCGTTCTCCACCAGCCAGCGCACCGACTCCGCACAGAGAAAGGGGAGATCGGAGGCCGCGAAGAGGGCAAACCCCTCGCCCGCATCGACCGCGCTCAGGCCACGGCTCAGGTTCTCGATCCCGCTCTCGCCCTCGTCGAGCAGGCGCGCGGAGCCCGTGTGTTCTCGCAGGACAGCCGGCCCTACGACGACCGTCTCCCGCACCACCCCCGAGCCTTCCAGCGCTCCGAGCACGCGTCGCAGGAGCGGAGTTCCCTCAAAAGGGATCAGTGCCTTCACCGAGTGCCCCGTCGCCTCCGCCAGCGCCCCCTCCAGCCGTCCCCCCGCTGTCACGACCGCCGGGATCACCGAACCAGCACTTTCAGCTCACGGGGGCGCACCTCGATCGTCATGGGGGTCAGCCCGCGCACCTCCCCGTCGATATTGAGCGGCTGCGGCGGGATGGTCCCCACTTCTAGCTTGCGCACCTGAAGCATCTCCACCGCGGGGTGGTTCAGGTGCTGCCCCGATGCCACGAGCTGGATGACGGGGATGAGCTTTAATTTCGACATCTCCTTGATGATCATCACATCGAGGCGCCCATCATCGACCTCGGCGTGGGGAGCGGCCTCCATCCCCGCGGCGTAGACCTTCCCATTGAGCACCGAGACCATAAACGCCCGCAGCTGCCGCTTCTCGCCATCGTCGGCGGTGATTGTCAGCGCAAAGGGCTTGTACTTGGCCAGGGTCTTGAAGATCGCAAGGCGGAACGCCAGCTGCCCACTGACAAACTTGATGCTGGTGTTCATCGTGTGCATCACCGCCGCATCGAAGCCCGTCCCCGCGTTGTTGATGAACGGAGTGCCATTGATCATCCCCACATCGATCCGCTTAGTCACCCCCCCAAGGATCGTCGCGCAGGCCTCACGGGTCTCCAGGACCAGCTTGAGGTTGCGCGCCATGTCGTTGCCGGTGCCCACGGGGATAATCCCCAGAGTGGCCTCGTGCGGGGAGTCGCCATCGGCCTTGGCCTGCAGAATCCCCCGCATCACATCGCCTACCGTCCCATCGCCCCCAAAGGCAACCACTACCTCGTGCTTCTTCGCACCGGCACGGGCCAGCTCGATCGCATGGCCGGGGCGCTGGGTCGGAACCCACTCAAATGCGGGACCCAGGTGCGCCTGTGCTTCTTCTTTGCGCTTTGCGCCCTGTCCTCGCCCGGCGACCGGGTTGAAGATCACCAAACCGCCCTCGCTGACTAGATGTTCCATGAGGCGATTGTAACGTAGGAACATGCTTTGGGGCAATGGGCTAAAGGTCCTTGTTACGCCTCTGTAACGATTCTTGCGTAAAATAGAGCCAAGGAACAACACCATGAACCGAGCTTTTGGCCTCGTCTTTCTTGCCACTGCCTGCGTTGCCCATGCGCCCGTCTTCGCGCAGACCCGTGATGCGCTTCTTCAGCAAGCCGATGCCCTGACTCAGAAGAAAAGCTGGACGGAGGCGGAGGCGCTCTACCAGAAAGCGATCGCAATCGACTGGAAAGACCCCCTGCCTTGGTCCCAGCGGGCGGCCAGCCGCGAGGCGCAGGGAAACTGGACTGGTGCCATCGACGATAGCTCGGTCGCGCTGGTGCGGCTGGCGATGCAGGGAGCTCCCGTCCAAGCCCGCGCCCTGGTCTATCTCCGTCGCGCGGAGTGCTGGCGCAAGAAGGACGAGCCGCTCCGTGCCTTTGTCGATGCACAGGCCGCGACGACCCTCGACAATAAAAACGCGCGGGCTTGGGCGCTCTGTGCCGATCTTAGCTACCAGCTGGGGGGGCTGGAGCTGGCGAAGACGTTTCTGCAGAAGGCCACGGCGTTGGACGCCGCTCTGACACGCCGCTTCACCGCGGAGGAGGCGCAGGCCAACGCCAAGCGCACCCCGCTCTTTGGGGCCGAGGGCACCGACGAGGCCCTTGCCAAGGCGCTGGCGGCGCACCAGCAAGGGCGTCTGGACGAGGCAAAGGCGGGCTACACCGAGGCGCTGACACGAAACCCGCTCAATGTTACTGCCTGGGCGAACCGGGCGCTCGTGCTCCAAGCACAGAACCACGATACCGAGGCCATCCCCGACCTCTCCACGGCGGTCACGCTGGCCGGGATGAGCGGCGATGCCGAGTTACTGACACGCGCGGTCCTCAACCGCTACGATGCCTACCTGCGGCGGGCACGTGCCTTTGAGCGGGAGACCGACCTGGACTTTGCCGAACTGCTCTGTGGCCAGCTGGAGAAGAAAGATCCAACGGGGACCGAGGTGCCGCTGCTTCGGGTACGTGTCTGCCTGGGGCGTCTTGACCGGGCGGGAGCGATTCAGGCGCTCACCCACCGCGAGACCCTGATTCGCCTCAAAGGCGCGGTCCCCAACCTGCTCGTGCGGGACCAGCGCCTCGCGGAGACCCTGGTGATGCGGGCCAAGCTCTTTCTGCGCGACGACGACCCGCTCAAGGCCTCGGTCGATGCCGTCTTGGCCACCGCCCTCAATCCTGAGAGTGGCGAGGCCTGGCTCGCGCGCGCCGATGCCTACTACGCGCTGGGGCAGCTCGACGATGCCCAGGCGGCTCTCCGTGAGGCCGAGCGCAAGGTGCCCGAGCAGGCAAAAAACCGCCGCTTCGATGCCACAATCGCCGCACTCCATGCCAAGGCGTACCTGCCGATTGCCCACAACGACGATGCAGCGGGGCTGGCACTGGCCACCGACGAGCGTGCCAAGGCTAGCAAGGCGCTTGAGGAGAAACACGACGACGACGCACTGGCACTCTTTGTCCGTGTCTCCCAGCGCCGCCCCGACCAGCTCCCCGGCTGGGAAGGGCGCACGGTGGCGCAGTTCAACCTCAAGCACTACGACAAGGCACTGGGAGATGCCATCCCCCTCGTCAGTATCGCCCTGACCAAGAGCTCGGAGAAGTTCCAGGTCCCGATGCTCCTGCTCCGTGCACGGGTCTACGCCGCGCTAGACCGCTCCCAAGAGGCCCGCGATGACTGCCAGCTCGCGCTGAAGCTCGCCCCCGAGAGCAAAGAGGCCAAGGAGCTAGGGGAGGCGCTGAGGCAAAAGAAATAAGTAGGTTTGTAACGCTGCCGTCACGATTTAACTATAGACTGCTTTTTAGGAAGAAAGCCATGAATCGATTTTCGTATGCTCTGCCTCTTACCGCCGCTCTGATCGGCACCGTTAGCACTCCCACTCCGACCCTTGCCCGCACCCAAGAGAGCCGCCCGGAGCTGATGAAGCGCGCCGAAGCACTCACAAGCGCCAAAGACTGGGCCGCTGCCGAGCCGCTCTACAACAGGGCCATCGCCCTCGATCCCAAGGACCACATGGCCTGGCTGATGCGTGGCTTCGTGCGCTCCCAGAACAGCAACCTCGATGGCGCGATCTCCGACGACACGAGCGGGCTGACGGCGCTTGCCCTGGGGGAGGGGACGGCGCACCTGCGGGCGATTGGCTACACCAACCGCGGCGATGCCTGGCGCTCCAAGAACGAGCCGCTCCGTGCCCTGGTCGATGCCATCGCGGCCTGTGTCTCCGAGGAGGGCTTTGCTGCCGCCTGGTCGTTGCGTGGGGATGCACAGTACCTCCTGGGGAACCTGGAGCAGGCGAAGATCTGCCTGGACAAAGCCCTGGCGCTGGACAAGAGCCGCACCCGCACCTACACTGAAGAAGGAGCACGTAAGAACGCCCAGAGCCACCGCACCATCGATGAGAAGGTCGATATCGAGCCCTTGTTTAAGGAGGCACTGGCTGCGGAGAAGGCAGGCGATACCACGAAGGCCATGGCGGGCTACACCGAGGTCATTGAGATTCGTCCCTTGACCGCTGGTGCCTGGGGAAACCGCGGCGGGCTCCACTTTAAGGCCAACCGCTTGGACGCCGCCCTGGCCGACTACTCGACCTCCATCACGGTCTCCTCAATCGGTAAGCAGCTGGAGAGCATGGCGCTGGACCTCACCAACCGGTCACTGGTCTACTCGCGGCTCGGGCGTCTCGCCGAGGCGGTGAACGACCTGGAGCTTGCGGTAAAGGTCAAGCCAGACTACACGCGGGCGGTTGAGTTCCTGAAGACAGCTCGTGAGAAGCTCGCCGCCGCGCCCTCGGCGGCACTGCCGCCGCTGGAGCGTGCGAAGAAGTATGTCGAGGAGGCAGAGAAAGCCGGGCTCTTCAACGCGGCCCAGCCTCGGGCCGCTGCAAAGAGAATCCTTGAGGAGCTGCTCGCCGCCGAGCCTAAGAACGCCGCGGCACTGGTGCTCCAGGGCAAGCTCGCGAACCTGGGGATGATCGGGGTGGTCAAAGAGGCGCGCGAGTTCTTTGACCGTGCGCTGGCCGCCGACCCCAACAACCCCGATGCGCTCTACGAGCACGCAGTGGCCCTCACCAGTAGCTTCACGGCGACCGATGCAGACCGGGCGCAGGCACTTAAGGAGCTCAAGCAGGCCGTCGCACGAGGGCGGACCGATAGCGCTGCACGCCTGAAGCTCGCGGATGCCCTGAGCGGAGCAAAGGACTTCACGGGCGCAGGGGAGCAGCTCGATCTCGTGGTGCAGGCTGAGCCCAAGAACCCGGACTACCTGGTCAAGCGCGCGGTCCTACGTCAGCAGCAGAAGGACTGGGGT
This sequence comes from Armatimonas rosea, assembly GCF_014202505.1. Lineage (NCBI taxonomy): Bacteria > Bacillati > Armatimonadota > Armatimonadia > Armatimonadales > Armatimonadaceae > Armatimonas > Armatimonas rosea. Next base: position 1,566,275 of record NZ_JACHGW010000001.1, read on the forward strand.
AAAGCACTCACCGACTGGAGCCAGGTGCTCGCGCTGAAGCCGACTCCGGGAAACTACGCCAGCCGCGGGGATGCCTATGTCGAGAACAAGCAGTACGCCGAGGCGATTGCGGACTTTGACAGAGCGATTGCACTGGCTCCCAAGGACGCGGACCATCTGGTGGGGCGGGCGCGGGCCAAGCGGCTCAAGGGCGATAGACCAGGAGCACTCGCGGACTACACCAAGGCACATGAGCTCGACCCCACCCTGCCCGCGGTCGCGGCCAACCTCTCCGACGCCGACAAGGCCGAGGCCGCCCGCCACGACTTCAAGCGTCTGATGGGCAAGATCGCCGAGTCCAGCAAGCAGCTCAGCGAGAGCTCCGCCGCCCTCATCAAGGCCGAGCGCGCCCAGAAGAAAGCCGAGGACCGCCTCCGCCGGCTGCTGGTGGGCGACAAGCGCACCGATGCCCAGATCCTAGAGGAGTTTGAGAGCGATCTGAAGTCGAATGTGCTGGACGAAGAGGACTACTTCGACCATGCCCACGTGCTCGCCCGCCAGGAAAAGTACGCCCAGGCAATCGTGGACTGCACCAAGGCCATCGCGCTGAAGGCTGACTACAGCGATGCCTACAACTTCCGTGGCGTGCTCTACGAGACCACGAAAGACTTTGAGAGAGCATTCGCGGACTACGACAAGGCAGTCTCGATCCGGCCTAAGAGCGGGACGTATCTACGTAACCGGGGCGATATCCACTACGAGCTCAAGCGCTTCAACGAGGCCTGGGCGGACTACGACAAGGCGGTCGCCGACGATCCTAAGGAGGCCCTGAACTACTTCAAGCGCGGCAATGCCAGCTTCCAGCGCGGCAAGTACGACGATGCGATTGCTGACTACACCAAAGCCCTAGAGCTCAAGCCAGACATGAAGGCCGCCGCCGACAACCGCGAGGTCGCCAAGCGCCGGAAGGCGGCGGGGGGGTAGGGGGAGTTTGGCATCCCTCCCGGCATCCCTCCCCCCGGCCCCCTCCCTTCGTCCCCGCGAAGCGGGAAACAGAGCGAAGGGAGGGGCCGGGGGAGGGATGCTGAGGCATGCCCTATCTCCCTTACTCGTCCCCATCCCCATCACTTCCCGTGGGCGCTTGGTACAGCGCACGGGGGAACGGAATACCGGGGCGCTGGGCGCTCCAGATCGCCCGTGCGACCGTCTCGGCGTCGGCTTTGTCCACATCGTCCCAGTTGAGCTTCTCGCACGCCTCGGCGAGGCGGCGGGCCTCACCGGAGAGAGCGACCTTGCCGGGGTTGAGCTCATCGAGGGGGATGCGGTTGGGGAGTGCGGCGAACGGCGTGAGGTCCGGCGTGCTCGTAAAGCAGCTTGTCAGAGGGGTGGCGGTGCGGTCAAAGCGGTTCATCGCCGGGAAGCCTAGGGTCAGGCCGATCGTGCGGATAAAGCTCGTGTGGTTGAAGAGCGTGCTATTGACACTGCCGCGCCGGGTGTAGGGCGAGATGCACAGCGCGACTGTCCGGTGACCGTCCACGTGGTCCACCCCAAACTGCGAGTCGTCCTCGATCACCAGGATCAGGGTCTCTTTCCAGAACTTCGACTTGCTGAGGCGCTCCACAATTCGGCCCAGCGCCAGGTCGTTGTCGGCGACCGTGGCGCGTGGGGTCGGGCCACCGGCGCGGGTGCCCGCCGTGTGGTCGTCGGGGAGGAGTAGGATCGAGAGGTTTGGCATCTTGCCGTCTTTTTCGAACTGGTCGATATCGGCGAGATACTGGTCGGCGCGCCACTGGTCGGAGACGGTCGAGGGGAAGCCGATGTAGGTGGGGTGGAGCAGGGGCCGGAGCGCGGCGTTGTCCGTGCCCGGCTTCATTGCGTAGCGCTTCCCGCCGCTCTTGTAGTCGTCCCAGAGTGTCTTCCAGCCGGGGCGTACGGGCTTGCCGGTCTGCGTGTCGGTGATCACGGGCTTGTTGACAAACTCGCCGTAGACCCGCACGGACTTCTTCTTGGCGACCGCCGCGGTCCACAAAAAACCTGTCGGGGAGCCCGAGAGCGCATCGCCACCGTCGTAGGGGTACGAGCGCGTGTGGGCGGCGTAGTTGTGCTCCATGTAGTCATTGGCGACAGCAGAAACACTCCACTGGTGACCGTCGGCGGAGTTCGTCCCGCTGGTGTAGGTATTGTCGAGCAAGACAAACTGCCGGGCCAGCGCGTGGTGGTTGGGGGTGACTTCCTCGGGGAAGAGCGCCAGCTTGGGGTCGCCGTTGCCCTCCTTCATGTCCCCAAAGACATAGTCGTAGGTCTGGTTTTCCTTGATGATGTAGACCACGTGCTTGAACACCGATGGCTCCCCAACACGCTCGGGCACGGGCACGGGCGCGACCCCACGCCGGGCGGGTCTCTCTGCCATGCCCCAGCGGTTGTTCTCGGCCACGACCTTGGGATCGGCGATGGTCGGCGGCGTGAACTGGACGAGTCCCAGTGTCCCGTGCACCCCCGATGCCGGCGATGGTTTCTCGCGCAGCGTTCGGCTCCCGTAGCCCTTGCTACTTGCTACAACCAAGCCCCCCCCGCCCCCATGCATGGGGGAGCCTGAGAGGGCAATCGGGTACCAGCCGGTGGGGGTGTAGCCGAGAATCTTGCCCGTCGCCAGCTCGACATGCGCGATCGCGTTGGCACCGCCACAGGCCACGTAGGCGACTCTTTCATTGCTACTGAGCGCGACCGCGGTGGGAATCTGCCCAAAGCCAGGGTCTTGCTCGGGGGCCAGAACAAAGGCGCGGGTGACTTTGGCACCAACAACGTCCAGCACTTGTAGCGTGTCGTCGTCGCTGCTGGCGACGTAGAGCGTCTTGCTGTCTTTCGTGAAGGCCAGCCCCGACGGCTGCCGGCCCGCTTCCACTTTTCGCGCCGTCAGGCTCGCCGTATCGACCAGTGCCACACTGCCGCTCTTGGCCGCGTCGGTCTTGGTGTCGATCCGAATCGCCGTGCCCGCCGAGTCCGCGCTGGCCTCGTTTTTACCTGCGACGCGCCCGCCCCGGCATGAGACCGCGAGTGTCTTGCCATCAGGCGAGAGGCGTAGGTGATAGGGAGCCGCATCGACGAGCACCGTGCGCTCGGTCTTGCCCGTGGTGAGGTTCACGACTGCGATCACGTTGCGAATCCCCATCCCCACATAGAGCCGCGCCCCATCGGGGGAGATCGCAAGCCCGGTGAGCTGCGGATCGCCGGTCTGCCGGCCACGCCCTTGGGTTCCCGCCGCGATATCCGGGTCGCCGAGCGCACCCACGGAGTCGATCGTGAGCTCTTTGTCTTTCTTCCAGCCGCTCTCGCTCTTGGCAAAGCGCGCGACTTTTCCCCCCGCTAATGTCGCGTAGAGTGCCTGCCCGCTCGGCTCCCAGACAATCCCCAGTGGCCCCGCCTCGATTCCGGCGACGCTCGCGACTGACTCGCCCGTGGCGCTGTAGAGCGCAACCTGGTTCTGCGCCAGCACCGCCACGAGCGCACCATCGGGCGAGACCGCCACATCCTTGGGCCGCGACGCCCGCAGGGTCTGCAACTTCCCCACAGGCGTGATGCGCTGGTTCGACGATACCAACGCCGCGCCGCCGGCCTGCTCCCCAATCTGCTCGACTCGTCCTTGTGTCAGCCCCATGGTCATGGCTCCCAGGCCAAGCACCAGCGCCAATCCTGCCCCTTGTGTCTTCATGTCGATAGGATACCAAATTACCGGGGAGGGTTGATTAAATTGTCTTGTGACCGTGGTTTTAGCCAGGACGGTAAACGTCCGGCTGTAGGGCCTTTGGCCGCCTCCTCGTTCCTCGTCGGTACAATTTCCGAGCGGAGCGAGGCGGCGGAGGCACGACGCCCCATAGCCGCACGATTTCCGTGCGGGTTAGGAACCAAACAGCTCGCGTGCCTCGGTGATGCTGCGCTGGTCGGTATCGGTGCGGGAGAGGGACTCGGGCGTGCCGGGCTCCCAGCCTTGCTCGATATAGACCGGGATGGTGGGGCAGTGCTGTGTTACGTAGGCCGCGATGGGGGTAAAGTCGATGTCGCCGCCTTGCTGGAAGCTCTCGGTAAAAATGCCGCCCTGGGTCTGGCGCAGGTGCAGACAGCAGAGGCGCTCGCCGTAGAGGGAGAGCAGGGTCTCCACCGCGACCTGGCTACCGCCGCAGCCACGGTGCACCCACTGGGGATCGAAACAAAAGCCCATGAGCTCGGCAGGAACTGCGGCCAGCATGGCGTGGAGCTCGCGCGCCCCGTGGCGCAGCTCGGCATCGTGGATGTGGTAGGCGACCAGGACGCCCTCGGCACTCAGGGTGCTACAGAGCGCACGCAGGGCACGGCCTTGCAGGCGCAGCTGGTCGTCGGTCTTGTCCTGCGGCTTGCCCCACGCCAGCGGCTCCGCATTGATCGTCAGGCACTGTGCGCCCCGCGCCTTGGCCCAGAGTGCCGCCTCGGTGAGCGCATCGAAGCTCGCCTCGGCACCGGGCTCGTGCAGGCGGACATTTCGGTAGGTCGAGAGCAGCGCCAGCCCGTGCCTGTCCATCGCCTTCCCTAAGCGCTCCCGATCCGCCGCGTCCTCCGAGAGAAAGGGCTCAAAACAGCTCGCCCCCGCCGCTTTTACACTGGCGAGTGCCTCATCGTAGTGGTCTTCCAGGCGCTTGAGCCGCCGCCCGTAGTGCTGGCCCCACCGCCAGGCTCCGATTCCTAGTTGCATACGCCCGCATTTTAGAGCAAAATCTAGAATATGGAAACAACGGCGCTACCGTTCCGCCTCACCGACGATGAGCGAAGGCACTTTAACGAGCAAGGGTATCTGATTGTCGAGGACGCACTCAACCGCGAGCAGGTCGCACGCCTGACCGCCCTCACCGACACGGTCCACGAAAAGAAGCTCGCGGCAGGCTTCGATCCGCACACGGCTCTCTTCTACCCTAACTTCATCCCCGATGCCCCGGAGTTCGCGGACTTAGTGGACTACGAGAAGATTCTACCAAAGGTCTGGGGCATTCTGGGCTGGAATATCTACCTCTACCACGCGCATCTGATCGTCACGCCGCCCTCGGGCAAGCCGCGCGACAACAAGACCTTTGGCTGGCACCAGGACAGCGGTCGGGTCAACCAAGAAATGGAGAGTCACCCGCGTCCGCGCCTCTCGCTGAAAGTGGCGTATTTTCTCTCCGACACCAGCGAGGAGGGGCGCGGCAACTTCTGGATCATCCCCGGGAGCCATTTAGACGACACCCTCACGCTCCCGGAGAACCGCGAAGGCCAGCCCGCGGGCGCGATTCCCGTGAAGGTGAAGCCCGGCACCGCGGTGTTCTTCGACCGGCGCCTCTGGCACACCGCCAGCCCCAACTGGAGCGAGATCACCCGCAAGATTCTCTTCTACGGCTACGGCTACCGCTGGATTCGCACCAAGGACGACATGACGGTCCAGGACCTCTGGCCCCACTCCGATCCGATCCGCAAGCAGCTCCTCGGCTACGGCACCAACTGCAACGGCTTCTACTCGCCCACCGACGACGATGTCCCGCTGCGGGTCTGGCTCCGAGAACACTCCCCCGACGAGGCACGCTAACTCGCGATGGTAAGCAGAATTCCTAGTAGTCGCTCGATGGGGTGGAGGTACTCCTCGTCTCCGTCTATCTCCAGGTGATCGTCGGTGAGTCGGAGAAAGCGCCAGTTGCTTCCGGTGGTGACGGCGCCGTAGAGAATGGGGAGTGTACTGTCTTCGCGTGCATTGAAGATGCGGGCGGCGACCAGCTCGGCGGCACACTGCGCCAGCCCGAGGTTGATCTTCTCGTTCTTGGCCTCGACCACGGCAAAGACAGGCGCATGGATGGAGTATGGGTTGCTGTCGCGGGAGAGCAGGTAGTCGCAGTAACCGTTGAGACCGCGCTCGGCATCCACGTTGAAGTCCACACCGGAAAATAGGCTAATTTGTTGGTCGCACTGACGGCGTACCTCCGCCAGAATCGGCATGATGAGCAGCTCGGAGCGGGCTTTCTCGGTTCCAATGGCTAGTGCCAGAGGCTCGTACTCGCGGAGGGCGGTTCGAAGAAAGTCGCTAGGAGTGGCGGTGTACTCGCTGTCGAAAAGGCGGGCCTGGAACGAAATGGTCAGGCCAAAATCCCGCCGCAAGACGGAGAGATCGGTGAAGTTTGAGTAGGCCATGCGCTCAGTATACCGTCTTGTATCCAAGGTAAAATGGGCGCATGAGTGACGAAAAGTACGTGGCGCTGATCGCCCACGATGGACGGAAAGATGTGATGGCGGACTTCGTGCGACGGCACAAGAAGCGCCTCGACGGCCTGCCGCTGGTGGCGACGGCGACCACGGGGGGGATTATCGAGGCGGAGACGGGCCTGGACGTAAAACGCGTGCTCTCGGGGCCGCGCGGCGGGGACCTCCAGATCGGAGCGATGATCGCGGAGGGGAAGGTGCGCGCCGTGGTGTTCCTACGCGACCCCCTCACCGCGCACCCGCACGAGCCGGATATCAACGCCCTGATGAAGGTCTGCGATATTCACAATGTCCCGCTCGCCACCAATATCGCCACGGCAGAGATGCTGCTGGACAACTTAAAGTAATGAAACAGCCCAATATTCTTGTCTTTCTCACCGATGACCACGGGCCGTGGGCGATGGGCTGTGCGGGCAACAAAGAGCTGCACACGCCCGCGATGGATTTTTTGGCCCGCACCGGGGCACGGATGACCCATGCCTACACGCCGGGGCCGGTCTGCTCGCCGGCGCGTGCGAGCTTTTGGACGGGGCGCATGCCATCGCAGCACGGGATTCACGACTGGATTCAAGAGCCAACCCGCCCGACCATTCGCTTGCAGGGCGAGGTCAATCTGGCAGAGCGGCTCAAAGCAGCGGGCTACCAGACAGGTCACTTTGGAAAGTGGCACTGCGGCGCGAGCTGGGAGAAGCAGCCGGGCTTCGACGACTACCTCGGGGAGAATAAAGAGCAGTACCCGCACAAGGGAGTCTGTAAGTTTACGCACAACGGTGTCCCCGTGGAGCACAATGGTCACCGGGCGCCGTTTGTGACCAAAAAGGCGCTGGAGTTCTTGGAAAAGCGCGATAAAAACCGGCCGTTCTTTTGCTTTATTGGGCATGTGGATACGCACTCGCCGTTTACGATGCACCCGGAGCGGCTGGTCGAGAGCCATGCAAAAGACAGTTTTTCGGACATTCCCAAGGAGAAGTATCTCGGGAACGCGGCGCGGGTGCCGGGGAAGCTCCCCGATGCGAAAGAGCACCGGCGCCGGCTGGAGCAGTACTACGCCGCCGTAGAAATGATCGACGAGCAAGTGGGGCTGGTTTTAGACTATCTGGATGGAATCGGGGAGCTGGACAACACACTGGTGGTCTACACGGGCGACCATGGGCACATGAACGGGCACCACGGGCTCTACTTTAAGGGTAACGCCACCCAGCCGCCAAACTTCTACGACGAGAGCATCCAGGTTCCTTGTGTCCTGCGCTGGCCCGGTCAGATCGCGGCGGGGACGGTGAGTGCGGCCCCGGCCAGCCACTGCGATCTTTTTCAGACGGTGCTGGCGGCCGCAGGCGCTCCCGCGCCGGGCTACGATGGGCCGGGGCATAGCTATCTTGGCTTGCTGGGAAACGCCGTCGATAGCAAGTGGGGCGATGCGAGCTTTTGTGAGTACGGAACCGCGCGAATGATTCGCACGCCCAAGTGGAAGCTGGTCGTGCGGTACGCCCCCCAAGCAACCGGCGATGAGCTCTACGACTTGGAGCGCGATCCGCGGGAGACGAAAAATGTCCTCGGTGACCCTAAAAACGCCGCCACGATTGTGGAGCTACGGGAGCGCTTGGACGCGTTTTTTGCTAAGTACACCCAGCCCGGCCGCGATGGGCGGGAGCTCGCCGCCAAGACCCCGGATTTCTTCAACGATAGCAAGCTCTGGCATCCTTGACCGGGCGCCGGGCATTAAAATACCCGGCAGAAAGTAAGGAGCGTCCCGGGGACGCACAAATTTAGGGGCTTTGCGCGTCCCCGGGACGCTCCCCCAATCCGAGGCGGGTATTTTACCGCCCGACAAAAAGAAGAACCAGCAGCAAGACAAGATAGACCGGCCAGATCGTCGGTTTAAACAGGTGCGCGATCCAGAAGCCCGCCTTGTCTAGCTCGGGGTGGGGGGTCATGCGAAAGAGCTTGGCGCGACGGATACTGGCCCTGTGGTAGAGGCGGTGGTAGCGGCGCTCGTGGTAGAGAAACGTGGCATCGAGGCACCAGAACACTAGGATCGGAACGAGGGCAACCAGGTAGACAAGCGGCGTGTCGCGCTTATGGGCAAACACGGCGACCCCTATCGTCAGAGTCACCGCCCAGCCTTTGATCAGAAATCCGTTGTTCGCCAGCCGCGCAATCACCGCCTGGATCATCTCCAGATGTTTACGCCGGTCGTCCTCCTGTGCCATCGTTTCCTCCTACCGACTCAAAGAGCCGCGCCAGTCGGTGCGCGTGCTCGTCGTACGCCGCTTGAAAAATCTCCACGCTCCGGGCGGAGCCCACCGCCACCGCTCCGGCTAGGGCCAAAGGCGGCTTTCCGGCTTCCGTCAGCAGCTTCGCCGTCTCCGCCTTCATGCAGTTCACCAGCATCGCCCCGCCCACGGTGGAGCCCGGCGCGACCTTCATCTCCATCCCCGGAATCTGCACTATCGCATCGCCAATCGGTGCGCCCGTGTCGAGGACAATCTCGGCGAAGTCCATCAGCTTCTTCCCATCGCTGCGCTTGCTCGCCGATGCCTCCGCGTGGACTTTCGAGACAATCGCCACCACGGGAATCCCCCGGCTCTGGAAAATCTCGGCAAGCTCCACCGGCACTAGGCTACACCCCGACGACGAGATAATCAGCGCGGAGTCGGTGGGTTTGAGATCAAAGTTACGCAGGATCTGTTCCGCCAGCCCCGAGACATTCTCCAGGAACATCGCCTGACGCTGGCCATTGGCGCCCACGACGAGGTTATGGAAGCTCAGTGAGAGCTCGACTAAGGGATTCCAGCCGGGGTAGGAGCCGTAGCGTGGCCACATCTCCTCGACCATCATGCGGCTATGCCCGGAGCCAAAGACATGGACCATGCGCCCGGTCAGGATCGTGGCGGCAAACAGCGCCGCCGCTTGCTGCATCGCCGCTTCCTGCGCCGCGACTGTCTCCACCATCTGGCGACAGGCTTCTAGATACGAAAGGGTTGGACTACTACTCACGCCCTCATTCTACGATACAGACCAGCCGCCGTCTACCGTGAGGGTCTGCCCGGTGATCTGCGCGGCGCTCTCGCTCAGCAAGAACAGTGCGGCCTTGGCGAGCTCGTCGGCATCGAGCAGATCCTCGGCGAGGGGCTGCTTGGTCTTCATGAGCGCTAGAATCTCGGCATCACCCTGGGCGCGCTGGCTCATGGGCGTGCGCACCAGCCCCGGCGCGACCGCGTTCACCCGAATCTTCTGCGGCGCGTAGTAGGAAGCGAGTGTCGTCACCAGACTCAAGATCGCGCCCTTACTCGCCGCGTAGGCATGGGTCGCAAACTTCCCCGGCTCTGGGTGTGTCGCCAGCACCGACCCCGTCAGCACCAAACTCCCTCCCGTTCCCTGCGCCAGAAACTGCGTGAGCGCGGCGCGGGCGATAAAGAAAGTTGTGTCCAAGTTCAGCGCGAACGTCTGCCGCCAGCCCTCGTCGGTGCAGGCGTCCAGCGGCCCATCCCCAAACCGCCGCCCCGACCCACCGACCACGCAGAACACGCCATCCAGGCTCCCCAGCTCCGCCACCGCCGCCGCCACCGCCGCCGTCGCCTGTGCGGAGTCGGTCAAGTCCGCCGCAAAATACGGCACCCCGAGCGCCGCGCAGTCGTCGGCGTGCAGGCTCGTCACAAAAACTTTATGCCCCGCCGCCGTTGCCAGCCGCACCGTCGCCGCCGCAATCCCCGTCGCGCCCGTAATGAGAAGGTTCATGCGCTACGCGGCTTTAGGGTGTTGCTGCCGTTGACGAAGCAGATAGTCACAGACATCAGCTTGAAGCTGGCCAAGCTGCTTATCATAGCCCTCTGCGGCGAGGGGGATCAAAGCCGGTTGGGTCTCAGCGAGGTGGCGGCGCATGGCCTCCTGCATACCCTTAAAGCTCGCAATTTGGTTCAGGGCGATCTCAAGTTGGTCTTTTGTCTCAATCATAGGGTTAGTTCCACTAGTCCTTTCGGTTTCTTATCTTTGTTGAAATCGAAGCCATCTAGGCGGCAGAACTCTGGGAACTTGCGTAGGGCGGCTTCGGAGAAAAAGAGAAGGTCAGCTTTGTAGAGCTCTTTGCATACCTGGTAGTTGAGGAGCAGCTGGGCCTCTTGATTCTGAACCAAGATTTCCTCGATACCTTCTGCTCCAATGAAGATTGCATCGAAATCACCAGGATTGAGCTTCGTGGAGATAAAGCTCCCATCAAGCAACAGGCGACCTCTCAAACCATGGCCGCGTGCCCGGTCTCGCCAGAGGAGTAAGCGCTCAAGAATTTGTTGTCGTTGTGTTCCGGGCTCACCGCCAAATGTTTGGCACAACTCGTCCCAGGTGATGGCATGATGTCCTTCTGGGAGCCAGCCATCGTCACGAAAATCAGGGAGTGCCATCGCGAAAATTATATCGCACCGCCGCTGTTCGCTTCGCTCAGATTTGCTCACGGGAAAAATAGAAAGGCAGGAAGTTCTTCCGTTGCTTGACATATTGAAAGCGAACTCGCCACTGCCCATATCTATCGTCGTTGTAACTCAGAAGTAGCTCCATCTTGCCTGGGGAATCGCCAAAGTAGAGTCCTTCCAGACAGTAATCTTCTTGTGGCTCCCGTACAAACGCCGCGATATAGCGTGTGGCCGTCTCAAGGAGCGCATGAAGCTGTGGCAGAGCCAGCTCCACAAAAGGGAGGTGAGTGGAATCAAAGTCCTCGGGCGTGCCAGGGAGCTCGATTTCTAGGGGAAAGCAGAGCGTCGGATCAGGAGCGATCCCGAGGTCGCTTGCCTCCAAACGTGCCAACCAAGCACTCTCGCTCGGCCAGTAGGTTAGTTTCTCCAAAATTGGCATGGCTGGTTCAGTGTACAATAAGCCGTGGCAATTGAGCACTTTGAGCGTCCCTTCACCGATGATGAGCGGGATACGCTTCAAGACCTTGTGGCTCACCTGGAGCAGGAGCTTGCGGAACCTCCGAAGCGCCGACCTGGGGCGAGGCATCCGCGAACGGTTCACCTGCGTGTGACAGCACTGCTTCTCTTTGCTTTGATCGTGTTGGCGCAAGACCCCACACGACTGCACTTTTGGTGCCTGGTTATCCTGCTCAGTCTTGTGTTTTTATGGTGGGGCTACCCTCAGCGGCGGCACGCCTGGGAGCTGCGGGAAGTGGAGCGGGAGGAGATGCGAACTGCTTGGCGACCCCCGCGCGAACGAACATTAAGCGATGCGCGTCTTGCGCTACAGAAGGGCACGATCCATGAAGCACGCCTGACTGCCGACGCGCTGGTGGCTTTTGACGATGATGAGTACTTTCTTGGCTTCTACCGCGTCGAAGAGAGGCTCTGGCTGTGTCTCGAAGCTCTTGACGACTGGCCGGTGCGCTCCGAGTTTACGATCTGCTGGCACGAAGCGCGATGGCCTTATATTGCCACATCAAGTGGGAATGCGCTGGAGATTATCAAGCCGCAATGGGAGGATGACTCTCCAGCGTGGGAATTGGTCTCTTGGGAGAATGGTGATCTCTTTGAGCTATCGCTCGATGAGCTTCTCACGGTGACACCGCAAGTGTTTGGGAAAGCACTCCGTGGGAATTTGTTCTCGTCTCCCGCACGATAAACGTGGGGCAATGGGGCGTTCCGCCGCGCCTTCGGCGGTAAAAACGTGTACCGACGAGGAACGAGGAGGCGGCCGAAGGCCCTACAGCCGGACGTTTACCGTCCATGGTGCCGAAGGCCCCATAGCCTCACGATCTCCGTCTTGGCTACCCGGATTGTTTGTAGAGCGCCTGGAGCTGTGAGGGAGTGACCGCGACAAAGTCGTCGCCGAGGATTTCTAGGGTTTTCTTCAGATCCCCGAGCTTGGAGCCCCAGTTCCAAATGAAGGCATTGATAAACGCGGGGCGGTTTTGACCCGCACGCTCCCGGATTTGCTTAGCGAAGTGCTCCGGGCCGCTGCCGCTGGTGGCGGCGCGGAAGACACTCTGGCCGGTGGGGAGGGTGTAGGTTAGCTCGTGGTAGTTTGTCACTCCTGCGTGGCCGTAGTCGGGCATGAGGTAGGTGGTTTGGGGGAGAAGCGGCCCGACTTTGGCGATATCGGCGGTATCGACATCCATCAGGCGGACGGTGTTCATGTCCATCTTCGCCATGTACTCCTGGGTGCGGCCGTAGAAGTAGCGGAAGGCGGCGTCGCGGTCTCTCAGTGCCGTGCCCCACGACGGTGGGTAGATATAGGCGACCCCCGAGACATCGCAGATAAACTCATCGTTCTCCGTGGCGTGCTCGTAGTACCAGCGTGCCCAGGTGGGGGCGAGGTCGATCAGGGTTGGCCCCATGCCCCAGCCGACCGGAATCTGGCCGCGCATAGGGTCCTCGAAGTAGCGCCGGAAGTAGCCGCGCCAGGTGCAGAGGTTGTCGCCGTCGCTCATGGTGAAGCAGACATAGACCTTGGTCGGGTCGAACTTGGGCGGCGCGGGGCGTGGCTTCTGCTTGAGCGTGGCCGCCGGGACACCGCTGTGGACCGAGAGATTGGTGATGAGGTCGCTCACCAGCGTGATCTTGCCAAAGCGGCTCCCCAGCGCCACGCCATCGTCTTCTTGCAGCCCCATCCCATCGCCGTGCCACCAGAACCCGCGCACCACGGCCCCGAGCGGGAGCTTGGCGAGATAGGCCCGCAGCTCCTCCAGCTCCGCCGCCATGTCCGCGCCCGGGAGGTGCGCCGCCTTCGGGCCGGTGATCCAGAACACCGACGCCTTCGACGCGATCAGATGGTCCAGCCCGCCCTGGTCGAAGCGCACGGGATCGAGGCTACAGGTGAGATACGGGTCTTGCTTGGCGATGAGCTTGGTGCGAATAAAGCGCAGGGCGGCGGCGTTATTGGCAAACTTCCCCCGCAGGTCGGTCTTGATCGCGAGCTTGTGGCGCTTCGCCAGCGCGGGCGTCTTGCAGACCAGCAGGCTCTCTTGGCCGGCCAGAGTCACCGCCACGCACGGTGACGCGTAGACCTTGGGATCACAGACCACGGCACCGCGGTACTCGTTCTTGAAGGTCTCCAGCAAGGAGAACGGATCGCTGACCATGAGCGGCTTGTCGGTCGCGCCTTGCCGCTGGAGCTCGTCGAGCCAGAGCGTGTCGTCGTCGTCAGTGAGGAAGTAGATACGCGGCTGGGTGCGGTTGACGAGGCCCTGGAGCGAGAAGAGGAACACTTTCTCATCGGGGGTGAGTTTGCGGATATCAGCCACATGAAGCTGGCGCGCGGGCGGTGGCAGCTTGGGCTGGAAGGTCGAGTAGCGCCGGGGCACAGTCGGCAGGACGACATCGCTATAGACCGCCGGGCGCGGCAGGGCATCGAGGCGACGAAACGCGCTCGTCGTCTCGCTGACACTGAGCTTTCCCGCCTGGGCAAGGGCGGCGACTGTCGCACGGACCACGAGCTGCTGGCTCTCGTAGCCCTCCCTGTCTCGCTGGCCGAGACGAAACGTCCAGGCATCCACGGCGCCCGCAAACGGCCCGCTCTCATGCACCACCAGCGCCACCAAGGGCCGCGCGGCATCGCCGAGGGCGGGGATGAGGCGCACGCCTTGGGGAAGCGACTTCGGATCGAGCCACTGCGGTGCCGGGCGCGGGAGCGGCGTCTCCGTGACAATTCCCTTGAGGCGCAGCGGGTCGCCGGTCGCGATGGTCGCCGGAGCAGTCGTCTTGCCCGGCCCCGCAAACCCGCCCACACCGATTCCGTTCTCGCCAAAGCGCGCGGGCGCGTCCTCGTGGCCTGTGTCCACAAACGCGCCGTCTTTACGAATCACGGGGTGCGTGAAGGGAATCCCCGACGTAATCAGCGAGCCCTTGTCTTGGTGGAACCGGCGCAGGTTCGCAAATGCCACCTTGGGGAATGTGTTGCCCTGTGGCAGGATCAGCGCCGCAAAGCGCTGGGCATTGAACCGACTGGTATCGGCAAGGGCGGTGCTATCGAGCAGCTCGGCCTCGAAGCCTGCGGCCTTTAGATCGTGCACAAGGTTGCGCGGCGTGAGCTGGGCGCTGACGCCGTAGGTGGGAAAGTCTCTCTCGTCAAAGACCGCGACACGGGGAAAACTCATGAAATCTCCTTGGTTTTACAGCGCTTTGTTGCGAGTTGCGAGGAGTTGAAAATTCCTCGCTAGAGGCGCTTCGCGCCGAACGTCCTGCCGGACGGTGAATCGCCCGTGAGGGCGTCCGGCAACTTGTTGCCTTCAGCGAGGGATTTTCAATCCCTCGCAAACTCGTGCTCACACGCCGGGTGCGCTTCCCGCGGGGAGCTGGCGCACCTCGCCGACTATTTTGGGCGCGTTCTCATTGGCGCTGGCAATTGCTGCAAAGCAGAGCGCGAGGCTGGCGAGGTTGCTACGTGCAGAGTTGCGCGGCTCGCGGTTCTCCTCAATGGCGCAGAGCAGCTCGCCCATCGTGCCCTTGAAGCCATCGTTGAACCACGTCCCCGTGAGCTCTGGTGTCGCGACCCCCGCCGCTGTGGTCAGCGTCACGGTCTGCGTGCCGAGATCGGGGCCGGTGCTGGTGAGGGTGCCGTCGGTGCCCGCGACAAACGTCCGGTCCAGCGAGCCGTGCTTGACATGGGCATCGAAGATAAGCGATGCCTGGCCACCGTCGAGCTGCACCAGTGCCTGCGCCAGCATCGGTGGCCCGATGGTCTGTCCCGCGGCGTGGGCGCGGGTGGCATAGACCGAGCGTGCCTTGCCGGGAATCAGCGTACTCACAAAGTCGAACCAGTGGATGGCGAAGTCGTAGAAAACCAGGTCGTAGATGCTCTCAAACGCCGTGCCCTTCACCCACGTGTGGTCCCAGTGCACCCCGACATGGGCAGAGATCACGTCGCCGATTAGCCCGGCCTGCACTGCCTCGCGGATATACGAAAAATGCGGTGCCCAGCGCCCGTTCTGGTTCACGGCGAGCTTTACCCCCTTTGCCTCCGCCAGATCACAGAGCCGCTCGCCGTCGTCGAGCGAGAGCACAAAGGGCTTCTGCGAGAGCACGTGCTTCTTGGCCGTCAGCGCCGCCTCCACCAGCGGCAGGCGCTCACGCGGGTGCGACGCAATGTCCACAACCTCGATCTCGGGGTCGCGCAGAATGTCCGCAAAGTCCGTGGTCACCCGCGCCTCAGGGTAGAACTCGGCGCGGCGCTTCTCGGCTTTTTCGATATCGACATCGCAGAGGGCCACGACGTTGTAGCCCTGCGCCGAGTACGCGCTGAGGTGCGCTTGGGTGATCCCACCGCAGGCGATGAGCCCGATCTTGGGGGAGTAATGCTTGGGTTTGGGGGGCAGGTAGGGCAGCTCCGGCGCGGCCACGTGCTGCTGGACGCTCGCTTTCAGCGCGTAATCGTCCGTTGTTTTCTCATCGCTCATGCCGCTACCGTTCGGCGGCGACGGGGGGATTTCCTTTTCCTTCAGGCGCATAAATGGGCCTGCTGTTGCGGCAAGACCCGTAAACGGGCCTGGGGAGGTTTGTTTGGGGTATGGTTGTGGGGATGGACTCTGCAGAAAACCTGGCGCGGCTCTGGGAGCGTGAGGGGCATCCGCTTGTGCAGGAAGAGGTGCCGTGGATTCTCTTTGATCCCGCTTCTCGGGAGTCGGTTTTGCAGGCTGTGATGTTGCTGAAGCCGGAGGTTGCGGAGAGCTTCTTGGGCGCGCTTGTGCGAGTGACTCCATTGGCGGACTTGGGCATGCAGGCTCTCGCTCGCCGTTCGGATGCTCGCCGTGAGGTTCTTGAGCGGCTCCTAGAGAACTTCTGGAGCCGCTCCGATTTGTACCAGGTTCCACAAGTGGGGCTTCGGGCTTTGCGGGACTCTACACATCCACAGCTTGCCACCTGGGCCACGGACTGGGCCTTTGCTCTTCTGAAAGAGAAGTGGGGGAGTGTGGTTGAGTTTTGTCCTTGGGTGATCCAGAGAAAAATCACCCGTATCATCGGGCTTCTGGGGCAGCCCCAAGCGATTGGGCTACTCACGGTGCTTTGGGATAACTTAGAGGGTGACGATACCCTTGCGATGGAGTGTGGAATCGCGGAGGCACTGGGGCTAATCGGTGGTCTAGAGGCGGTGGAGGCACTGGTGGCACGCTGGAACCACCGAGAGGGCAGAGAGGCTCAGGAGCTCCATAAAGAGATCATTGCGGCGCTGGCGGATAGTGGTGAGCCTGGCGCGTTGGCGTCGCTTCTTAAAGTCGCAAAACCCTCTGAGGTTGCGGCAGGACGGCACTTCCAACTGGAGGCGCTGTGCGGGCGCGAGCCCGTGGAAGTCCTTCTGGCGTGGCTCGCACAGCTTCCTAGCGAAGGGGCATGGGGGCTGCACAATGCCATAGAGAAGGCACTAACGGATTACTTTTCGCAAGAGCCTGAGGATACGCTTTTAGCTCGCTGGGATGCCGCGACTGGACAGGGAACTGGTTATGTACAGAGCGCTATTGCCAAGGCGTTTGGCAAGCGCGCCGAGTACTCCGATATTGATGCTCTGCTGGAGAGACTGAGCCGCTTTCAGGATGAGACCAACTGGCACGTGCAACAAGAGCTGGCTAGCGTACTGGAAAGGCTCTTTGTCAAGGAGCCCGTTGCAGTTCTCCTTGAGCGCTGGGATCGTGCTGAGGGCTACACTGCTTGGCGGATACAAGTTGCTCTGGCGGGAGCACTGCAGAAGATTGGCGATCAGACGGCGGTCCCTGCGCTTCTGGTGCGATGGGAAAGTGCGGAGGGGGAGAAGGCTCACGCCGTGCAGCGGGCCATTGCAGAGGTCGTGGGCACCTTGGGCGATAGTACTCACCTTGATATACTCTTGAGATACTGGGATGCCGCCGAAGGCGAGGGGGCCATTACCCTCCAAGAGGCACTTGCATCGGCGATAGGGGAGCTGGGAAATCCGCGCGGTGTTGGGGCATTGTTGGAACGCTGGGACACTGCTCAGGCGGAGAGGGATCTCTCTGTATCTGTCCTTCGTGCGATAGGCAATCTGGGAGGGAACAACGCTATTACGTTACTCTTTGACAAGTGGGACTACTTTGTGGCTCTGTCTCAAAGGCGGCGGCATGACTATAACACCGATATTTTGCTTTATACCATCGCCTGCGTCTTAGGACGGATTGGGAATGAAGCTGTGCTTGCGGGACTGCTGGAGCGCTGGGAACACGTTGAGAGGCAACGTCTATACACCAACGCTGGTATTAAAGGGGCTCTTGAAGAACTCTTTGCTCAGGAATCACCAGAGCGCCTTTATGAGAGATGGGGCCAGGCGACGGGCTCCAAGTCTGAGGAGATTCGTGCGGTGATTGCCAAGGTGCTGGAGACCAAGTTCCGTGCGGAGCAATCGGTTTCGTACCTGATGGCACAGTGGAATTGTGTTGAAGGAGAGCAGGCTGACTTGGTGAAGTGTGCCCTCCTTCGTGCCTTGGGTGCCCATGCGAGCGTTGGGGCTGTGGACGCTCTCTTGGAGCACCGGGACTCTCTGGATCACGAAGAGAATGGCTACCTCCGAACGCTTCGCAGGGAATCGCTAGAGCAGCTTGGTCTCACAGCCCTCCCACGAATCTGGGAGACCTGGTGCTCCCCAGCACAAACTGACACCAAACGCGCCGCTATGGGACACCTCCTTTTTGCGCTAGCGGCACGGGCCTAAATAGCCATCTCAGCCCGGAACGGGCTTCGCGGCCGCAGGCCACTGCAGACGCCTCATTTCATGGGGCGGCGCGCAGAAACAGCCCCTTCCCGGCGGGAATCGAGATCAGCTCTCCTGACCGATAACTTGCCTCGGGCTGGAAGTTCGGGATGGCGGCCGCGTGGAGGGTTTGGATGGTCTTGGGGAGCGTGAGCGTGACGGCGACATCGGTTTTTGCCCAGCTGGCCAGGGCGATGAGCAGGCGATCTTTGGCTTGGTAGACGGTTGCGCGGACATCGGGGTGGCTGGTCTTGACGGGGCAAGCGTCGTCCCAGAAGCCGATCAGCTCGGTGTTTTGGATGCCGTAGTCATCGAAGGCTTTCCAGAGCGGGCGGGGATCGCCGGACCAGGGGAGGCGGGCGGTCTCGCCAAAGAGCAGGCCGCGCCAGGGATGGGCACCGTCGAGCATCTCCGACATCATGCCAAAGGGAATCCCGCTCATTTCTGTGAGCCAGTAGTCTGGGGCGGCGTCGCGGGCGGGGAAGCCCTCCCCGATCCAGAGGCGGTCGAGGTAGGGCAGGAACTCCTGGTAGATCACCAGGTTGGTGCCGTAGCCCGCCCAGTCGTTGAAGTGGTTCCAGGTGTGGAAGTCGATCAGGCGCTTGGGGCGCGTATCCAGAATCCGCCGGGCGCGGGCGAGGCTGTGGGAATCGAGCGCGGCATCGTCGATATAGACCCCGTCGATATCCGCCTTCTCGCAGAGCCACTTGAGGCCCTCCAGATAGAAGTTGTTCCAGCGCGAGTCCGGGGTCGTGATGACCGAGAGGTCCAGCTCGGCGTAGGGGCCACCGACCTTGTCTTGCCAGGCGGGGATAAAGTCCTCCCCCAGGTTCTCCGTCAGCCAGGGGTGGGGGCCGTTGGGATGGAGCAGGGTCTTGGCGTTCTTGCCTGGCCCGGCGACAATCACCTCGCCGCTGAGGCTGTGCAGCGGGATCAGCTCGGGCATGTTCTGCGTGATCTCGCGGGTGGTGTAGTAGACCTTCACCCGGGTGTTCTTCGCATGCGCCGCCTGGGTGAGTTTCTGCAGGGCGCTAAACGATGCGTCGGCGTAGGGGTAGTTGATGTAGGGGGAGAAAAAGGTCGCCTGGTGCACATTGAGGACATTCGGGCCGCGTGTGGCGTCCATCTCCGCGACCGCTTTCTCGTGCGGCTCGGGGGACTTGGAGCCGCCGAGGTGGATGTAGCGGTCGTGCCACTGCGCCTCGGTGTTGAGGAGCTTAAAGGGAGTGAGATAGAAGTCCACGATGAAATCCCTGCTCTCACCTGCCGCGAGGGTGCGTGGGCCGGTGAAGGCGCGGATCGTCCCGTTCTCGACAGTGACCCCGCCGGTGCCCCAGCTCTCGGGCAAGTTCAGCGGCTGGAAGCCGTAGTAGATATTGACCAGCGGGCGGCGGAAGTTTGCCCCCTTGAGACGTAGCATCAGCCCCGCATTGACCTCGCCCAGCCAGAGCGCGTCCTGGTGCTTCTTCGTGTCCCACTTCCAGCTCCAGCTCTTGGGCGCGGTGCCGCCCTGCTTGCCGAGGCCCATCATCAGCTTGGCCCGCTCGGGGAGCAGCGGGACGACCAGCGCGAGCTCCCGCACGTCGGTGGGCTTGTGTGCCGTCAGCCGCAGCGTCAGCGAGCCCGAGCCGGTGTAGTCGAGCTGGCCCGTGACCAGGAGCGAGAGCCCCTCGGCTTGGCTTACCGAGTCCCACTGTGCCAGGGTCTCGGTGGCTCCGAGGCTCCGGCTCATGCGCCCCGCCGGGCTCCAGCGTAGCGGGCCGCTGGCGGTCTCGACCTCTAAGCGCATCGGGGCGGCGAGGAGCGGCGTGAGCTTCCCGAGCTTGGTGTTGCTGCCGTTGAAGGCGCTCTCGATTTGGCTTGGAAGCCCCTCGCTGCCCAGCGTCAGCTGCCGTCCGAGCACCTTGATCTTCGAGCCTGAGACCTGCACCGGCAGAAACGGCTTGGTAACGGTTCGCTCCGCCCCTGCCGTGGAGTCCAGCCAGCGCAGGCGGGAGAGATTCGCCGCCACCGAGTCGCCGTGGTCGTCAAGGGGCTTGCCGCTGACAGTGAGTACTATCTCCACCGGCACACGCTCCGCCCCCACGGTGACGGTTACTGTTCCCGCGCACCGGCCCCGCACCGACTTGGGCACGTCCACCCCGACCCAGAGCACCTGTGTCTTGCCCGGCTTGAGTGTCAGCTGCTTGGTAAACGCCTTGCCCCGCATGTCGATGCCACCGAGGCTCAGGCAGCGCATCGCACTTGCGGGAATCGCCCCAAGCGCGCCCGAGACAAAACCCACCGCGCCGCCGCCCTCGCTCGCCACCAGCGCGATCTGAAAGACGAAAAACTCGCCGGGCCGCGCGGCTCCGGTGAACGTGGCACTCGGTGTGGACGGCGGCGTATCGACCCGGCGGATCGGGCGCTCGCGGGGGGCGGTGAAGACGGTCAGCGTTGGCATGGGGGGATTCTACCCCCTAACCCCCGCCCGGCGGGGGGACAACAAGGTAAAATCGCTCCATGACCAACTACGAGATCGCGCGGCGCTTCGAGGCCATCGCGGATATTTTGGAGATCCAGGGCGAGAACCCGTTCAAAGTGCGCGCCTACCGCGTCGCGGCGGAGACGATTGACGATCTAGAAGACGACCTCGCGACCATCCACGCCCACGGCAAGCTGCGCGAGCTTCCCGGCTTTGGTGAGGCCATCGCCAGCAAGACCGCCGATTTTCTGGCATCGGGCACCACCGCGATCTGGGAGCGCATCAAGGACTCGGTGCCGACGGGCGTCGTGAAAATGGCGAGTGTTCCCGGAGTCGGCCCGCGCACCGCCAAAGCGCTCTGGGAGGCGCTGGAGGTCACGAGTGTCGAGGCGCTCGAAGCCGCCTGCCGCGAGCAACGCGTCCGAGCCGTCGCCGGGTTTGGAGCGGCCAAAGAGACAAAGCTGCTGGAGAAAATCGAAGCCTGGAAGCGCCTCAACGAGAAGATGCCGCGCCGCTGGGCCTTGCCACTGGCTGAAAAGCTTGCGGCTGAGCTACGGAAGATCGAAGGCGTTGAGCGGGTTGAGATCGCCGGAGAGCTACGGCGCGGTTGTGAAAGCGTCGAAAAAATTATTCTTTGTGTGTTTGCTCCTGAGTTTGGTATTGAATTACCGGCGTTACCGGAGCGTGTTGAGTGTATTGTTGTCGCAGGAAAAGGGACTTATGGTTGGGGGGATACTGAGTTATTGGCTACTGGACCAGAGGCGTTTACTCAGACTCTCACTGATATGACAGATGTAGACGACCTAGAAATTGCATCTGACGAAGGACTCGCATTTGCATTTGCCAATGTTCCTTTTATCGAGCCGGAGCTTCGGGACTGGCCGGATGTCATTGAGCTTGCCAAGGCGGGCAAGCTGCCTAAGCTCATCACGGAGGCGGATTTTAAGGGCCAGCTTCACGAGCACACGACCTGGTCGGATGGGACGGCGTCGATTCGCGAGATGGCGGAGGCGGCGCTGGAGCGGGGCTACGAATATCTCGCGATCACCGACCACTCACCGCTGCTGGCGATTGCCAATGGGCTGAGCCGGGAGCGCGTGCTGGCGCAGCTCGACGAGATCGAGAGCCTGCGCCCGGAGTTTGCGGCGCGGGGGCTGGCGATTCTCTCGGGGCTGGAGGTGGATATCCTCAAAGACGGGACGCTGGACATGGACGACGACGTTCTCGCGAAGCTGGATATTGTCGTGGCGAGTGTCCACATGCGCTACAAAGAAGACGAGGCGGCGATGACGCAGCGTATCTGCACGGCGCTTGCCAGCCCGCACGTGGACATTCTCGGGCACCCGACCGGGCGGATCATGGGCCAGCGCGAGGGCTATCCGCTGGATATCGACGCCGTGATCGCGGCGGCGGCGAAGCATAAGAAAGCGCTGGAGATCAACGCGTCGCCCGAGCGTATGGACCTGTGCGACGAGCACGTGAAGAAGGCCAAGGCGGCGGGGGTGAAGATCGCGATCAACTGCGACGCGCACTCGACAAAATCGCTGGGGAATCTCTCGTGGGGGCTGTGTATCGCCCGCCGGGCGGGGCTGGAAGCAAGCGACGTGCTCAACTGCTGGGACTTGGCGACACTGCGAGGGTGGCTGGGGTAGTCCCGCCCGTTGGAGGGGCGGGACTGGAGAGCGCGGCGCTGCGAAGCCCGTTCCGGGCATGAAGCGGTATGGGCGGCACGCCCTTCCTAGCCGGAGGCTCTCCAGTCCCCCCGTTCTGATCGGGGGGACTACGGCTTGAGCGGCTGGATTTCCTCGGCGAGTTTTTCGACAAAGGTAATCGCCTCGTCCATTGTTCCTAGGAAAACGACTTCGTAACGAATTTTTGTTGGTTGCGATTGGCCTTTGAAGGTACGTGTGACCGAAAATAGCTCCGGCTCTTTTTCATAGAAATAGGCGACATTTTCCCAGGCGCGTTCCGAGGTTTCCGGCCAGAAGAGCTCAACAACGGCATGGTGTTGACGGGGCATAAGCCAGCGAAGCTTGGGACGCTGTTCGAGCTCTGTGATGAGCGGGAGCAGTCGGCGTAGCTTCGTACAGTAGTCATCCTCGGGCATCTCGAACATAGCGAACTCTGCGATGGTTTTTTCGCAGCGAGCGCGCAGGTCTAGCCAGCGCTCCGCGTTCGTCATCTCGGGCTCGTTCATGATCGCTTTCGCGGGCTCGGCCCGCTTCGCGCTTGCGCGGCCTAGGCAGGGACTTTCAGGCCCTGAACCTCATTGGCGATCTGTTGGCGCAGCTCCATCATGCGGGTGGCGTAGCGCTCCAGCGTGCGGTCTTCGTCGGTCTCGGGGGTCCAGGAGGGCACGGCGACGGGCTTTCCGCTATCGTCCACGGCCACGAAGACCATGAGGCAGTGGGTGGTGGGGGAGACAGTGCCCGAGCGTGGGTCGCCCGCCGAGACATCGACTGCCAGGTGCATGCTGGTGCGGCCCGTGTAGATCACCTTGGCGTCTACTTCGACCACGTGGCCGATCAGCACGGGGCGCTCGAAGCGAATCCCCCCGACATAGGCCGTCACACAGTAGTGGGCGCTCCAGCCCACGGCGCAGGCATAGCCCGCCTGGTCGATCCACTTCATCACCGCGCCCCCGTGGACCTTCCCGCCGAAGTTCACATCGGTGGGCTCCGCGAGGAAGCGCAGGGTTATCTGCCGTTGAGGTTTCATAGACATAATGGGCGCAGTTTACAGCCGAACCCGCAGATCGCGCACGAGCTGGCCGGTGGTGGGATGAATCACGAGAAGTCGGCCCTGGGAGTCCGCGACCGTCAGGGCATCGGGGGTGGCCCGCAGGCGCACCCGCTCCGCCCCCGAGAGCCGGAGCTGGAGCTGTGGCACCTTGAAGTCTCCCGACACACTGTGGGTTCCCAGCACCGTGATCCCCAGCGGGTCCCGGAGGGCGCTGAGGGTGAGGGCCGCGCGTCCCAGCGAGACAACGGCCAGCCCCACGGGTGTGTCGCCGGGCTCCCCAAGGACACAGCTACGCTCTAGAGCACCAACCTGGGCATGGAGAACCACCACCTCGTCGCCAAAGAGGCTCATCGCATCGGACTCCGTCTCCAGCCAGAAGAAGCTGTCGTGGAAGAAGTCAAAGGTGCCGCCTTGGAAGGGCAGGGCGCGCCGCAGCGTGGGGCGGGCGTCGTTCCAGAGGAAGGGCTCGCTGGTCTGGGTGCTCAGGCTCAGGACACTCCGATCCGGGCCAAGGGCGAGCACGGGGTCGCCGGTCTCGATCGTCGTGAGCGCCTTGGGCTGGGGGGCAAGCGTGTCGAGCTCTAATAGCTGACCGTTGCGTGCGACCCGCCAGAGGCCATCGTGGAGCTCGGATTCCCAGCAGAGCAGCGAGAGCTCGCCCCAGTCGGTGACCTTGCGGGTTCCCAGGTCCAGCACATGCACCCGCTGGCTCTCGTCGCGGTGGGCCAGCGCGACCGCGCGTGCGCCGGTCCGACCCACCACCAGCGAGGTCGCCGGGAGCTCGAAGCGGTGCAGGATGCGCCCCTCGTGGCTCAGGAGCAAGACCCCCGCCTCGCCCAGTGCCGCGAGCGTGCGGCCGTCGGGGAGCGCGGCGGCATCGACAATCGGGACAGTGCCCGTGTCGCCGCCCTCGATACGGATCTCAAGGGGCTCGGTGCGGTCGAGAAGCGGCGTGGGGGGCTTGGGAGTGAGGCTCGGGAGGTCGGCCTCCAGCGCCGGGAGCTGCGCCTTGCGCGCCCAGGTCGTGGCGGTGTTGGCAGGAAGAGTCACGCTCCCGCTCCCATGGTCGGCGAGGGCGGCGCGTAGCCCGAGGCGCAGGAGGGGAATCAGGGCAGGGGCGGCGGGCTGGGTGGTGCGCGTGAAGAGGACCGTGAGCAGGGTCTCCCGCTCTCGGGCGGCACCGGGGGCCTTGAGCAGGGCGCGTGCCTGCTCCTGCCAGGGCTCGGACTCCTCGGCGCTCTCGCTCCAGAGCAGTAAACGGGCGAGGAGCTGCGCCCCCCCAACCCCGCCCTGTGTCGCGCCGAGCTCGGCCCAGCGCTTGGCGAGTGGGCGCGCGGCCTCAACGGGGTCCACCGTGGCCACGGCGCGGGCGTAGTCGCCCCACTCGGCGTGGAGCTGGGCCCACTCCACCCGAAGCGTCTCCGCCGCGGCGCGCTGGCTGCTCTGCTCCAGGCGGAAGATCACCTCCGAAAAGCACTGGTGGCGTCGTGCCAGAGCAATCGCGCGCTCCTTCTCGCCGGCCAGCCACCACTGCCGGACGATCAGCGACGGCGGAAGCTTGCGTGCCTCTGCCAGCTCGGCGGCGAGGCGGAGCTGGCCGTGGCGCTCGAGAAACGAGACCGCTTCTTCGTCTTCCCGGAGAAGCTCCGCAAGAACATAGGCCGCCTCATCGAAGCGCCCCTCGTTCTTGAGCCGCTCGACCGCCTCCCGGTAGAGCTGCTTGAAGCCATCGTGCAGGCCGGTCCAGGGCAGCGACGAGTCCGCGCGGGTAGGAGTGGGGCGGATCGCCAGCTCGGAGCGGGGGCGGAGCACCCCGATGCCCGTCGGGGTGTCGTCGTTCTCGCCCGGCTTGCCCAGGGGGATGGCGTGCTGGAGGGCCTCGTGCCACTTGCCCTGCTCAAAGAGCGCTAGCATCTGGCTGAGGTACTCGGCGTTCTGGCGGGAGATCGCCTCAAGCTGGCCGGGGGAGAAGACCTGCTCCCGGATGGTCTCCCGCAGGCGGTCGGTCGTCGCGTTGCTCACCGACTTGCGCAGGTCGCGGAACCACCAGGTCAGGCGCCAGCGTGCCTGCTCCAGCGGGGAGAGGTCCTCCAGGAGGCGGCGCGGGCGTGGTGTCTGCGACGGCGGCTGGTTGAGGGCGTCCAGCAGCGACGATTTCTGGGCCGTGAGGGCGGGGTTGGGGGTGACCAGCGGCGTGGCCTTGAGTGGGGGAAGCGCCTCAAGGATGGCGGTGGTGACCACGGGGGGCGGGGGCACGAGCGGCTGTGTCGGGATCACGGCGAGCGTCTCTAGCGCCAGCCAGTCCGCGGGCTCCACAGGGGTAAGCTCCGCGAGGGCCACGACCACGACCCGCCCGCGCTCGGCGAAGATCAGGCTCTCGGGAGGCGGGGCGAGCGCCTCGCACGCCGCCTTGGTGAGGGGCAGGCCCAGCAAGTGGCCACGCTCGCGCACCAGCGGTAGCCCCGGCGCGGTCTCTGCGATGAGCGCCTTCGGCCTGGCCAGGATCACCAGGAGCGCCCCGTCTTCCGTCTGGCTGACCCGCACGCCCGGCTCCCAGAGCGCCAGAATCCGCCGCTGTGCCTCGTCCTCGCCCAGGACGGCCGTCTCGAAGAGAAGCGCTGCGGCGGTGACCGTGCCACGGTGGACAAGCTGCTTGGGGGTCATGTACCTGCTCCCTCCGGGGCTTCAAAATCGTCGCGCGGCCCGTGGAACTGGCAGCGGCGTGAGTTGGTCTCCAGGTCCCAGACCACCAGATCGCCGCTCTCGCGCAGGGCGGCGAGCAGAGGAAGGTCCGGCGAGAGCGCCGCGCTCACCAGCTTCCCCCCGATTCCCGTGAGGGTCTTGGTGCCGCCCAGCCCCACCAGCCGCACGATTCGCCCCGCCTCGCTCAGGGTCACGAGCCGCACCTGACCTCCGAAGTAGGTCGCCCCCAGCACCGTGTCGTCGGGATCGAGCTCTGGGAACGCCAGGTCCTTGCTCTCCAGCGGCAGGTACCACCGCCCCTCTGAGCGCTTCACCACCACGGACTCCTTGGGTGATGGGCCCGCGAAGAGAAGTGCGCTCTCGTAGCTCTCGCCCAGCCTTGCCAGGACCGTCCCCTGGACGTCGATTAGCTGGGCGGGCTCGTAGGGGAGGAGCTTGGTCATCAGCGATGTCTGTAGGGAGAGCAAGAGAGCCGCCCGCTGGGACTTCCACGAGTAGTCGCAAATCTTACCGTCTTCCCTTTTGGTACGGAACTCCAGGATGAGCGATGCCCCTAGCTTCTCCAGCCAGAGCATGACCTGTGGCATGTCTTGCAGCCAGAGAGTCGCTGGAAGAAGCTCCATCCCTGCCTCGTTGAGGCGGCGGAGGGACTCCTCGCTGACGGTGACCTTGCCGGTGGGGAGAGAGGAGAGGCTGCCTTTGAGCAGGCGAATCTCAAGCTGGTTGTTGACCCGCGCCACACAGAAGATCGCGTTGGGGCCGCCTCCGATAGCGCGAATCCGGCCGTAGTGCTGCTGGTAGAGCTTGGGCGGGCCGAGCGAGGCGCCGAGCTTGGTGGGGATGGGGTAGACCAGGACACCCGAATCGGCGCTATCGCGGGCACAGACCGCCTTTGCCCCCGGAAGCCAGACCAGTGCGCCGACTGCCTGGCGGTGCGCGGCGCGTGCCTTACCGGGGCGTGCACCGACGGGGGTGAACGGGTCGCGGAGCAGGCGAATCTGGGTCTCGGGGGGCGGGAGCGCGAGCTGGAGCCTCTTCCCCGACGGCCTCAGCGTGAGCGCCAGCGCCTCGCCATCGTCGGTCTCTTCGGTGACGAGTAGCTGGACACCGCGTGTCATCGGGACATCGAGCCAGTGCGCGCCGCCTAGGAGCCAGAGCTCGTCGGGGGAGCCAAGCGCCTCTTCTGCAAGCTTGCGCCAGGCGTAGAGCTGACGCGGAGGAGCTTGCATGACCGTGCGTGCCCATAAAAACGTCCGCACCGTGGCTTCGTCGAAGCCGGTGTGCAGGGCGCTCTCGCTTGGCTCACTGTCCAGGCTCGCCCAGTGTAGGGTCGCCCCGGCGGCGCTGGCCCGCTGCGCCAGAACGATCCACGCGGCGAGCTGGGCGAGGCGCGGTGCCCCTAGCTGCTCCGGGCCGCAGTCAAAGAGAACGAGGCAGCGTCGCTCTTGCGCTTGGGCCTTGCGCTCGGGCTCCAGAAACGAGAGCTCGCCCTGGCTCAGGCGGCGCAGGAACTCGTCGGGCGCGGTGTCCAGCAGGCCCCACTCGCTCGTGAGCAGGTGCTCCAGCTTCCCGCGCCGCGTGAGCCCCGCGTAGCCATCGGGCTCGTCGCCGCCCTTGCGCGTCTGCCCCCCGAGCGGCCCCAGCGCGGCGGCGAGGCGCACCAACAGGGGGCCCAAGGCGCTGGCGAGCACGGGATCGAGCACCGCGAGGGGGCTGGCCCAGCGGGCAAGGGCAGGCGGGAGGGGGGCACTCACTTGGGTACTCCCCCCGACACTCCCCCCGCTTCGTTCGTTCCTCACTCCGCGACCCCCTCTCCCTCTTTTTCCACGTTCCGTGGGAGGAGAGGGAGAGGGGGTGCCGAGGGACGAGGCGGGGGAGTGTCCAGGGGGAACCCACCCCCTCTGACTCCCCCTCCCTTCCCCCCGACGAAGTCGGGTCTCAGGGGAAGGGAGGGGGCCGGGGGGAGGGATGTCTGGAGGGATGCCAAAGCTCCCGCCTCCGCAAGCGAGAAGCAGCAGGTTGGCAAGAGTGCCAGCGGGGGACGTAGCTCGGGGAAGCGCCGGGTGAGGGCGGCCAAGACAAGGGCCGGGGGGAGCGTGGGGCGCTGGGTCGTGGGGAGGTAGAGGGTCGGCACGAGCGGCTCGGGGGCGAGGTAGAGGACCCCAGGGCTCCAGGGCAGCCAGTCGTGCGGGCCAAGGAGTGCGAGGAGGGGGAGTTGCCCCCTAACCCCCGCCTGGCGGGGGGAACACAAGGAATCCGATTCCTTATTGTCCCCCCGTTTGACGGGGGTTAGGGGGGGGGAAGTCACAGCGAGTAGACGCTCCGTCACGCTGGCATCCAGCCGGGCGAGGCGCTCGGTGAGCAGGGCCACATCGGGGCCGAGGGCGACCAGGCCCGCAGGGGCGAGCGGGGGCTCGCGCGTGACCCACTCCAGTGCCACGCTCACACCCGTACCCACTCGATCAGCTTCTGGCGGAGCTGAGCCAGGTCGGTGGGGAGGCGCTCGGGGGCGAAGCTGGCGTCGATCTCCCGGAGCGCTCCCTCCAGGCGGAGCTTCCAAGCCGCGAGGGCCGCGGGCTCGTCGGGTGGGGCGGCGAGCAGCTTCTTAATGCCCCCCGAGAGCCGCTGCGCCCGCGCCAGCGGCCCGAGCGATGCCTCCTCCGCGGCGTGGGGAAGCGCCGCGTTCTCTGTTGCAACCAGCAGGGGGCGCAGTGCCTCCCGCGCGAGCGCCTGCTCCTCCCACGTCGGCACGGCATAGACCAGCGGCCAGAGATCGGCGGGGGTGGCCTCGGTGCGTCCAGCCAGGGTCGCGGCGGCAGCGATCAGGTGCTGGGTGCGAACGGCCCGTCGGTCGCTGAGGGTGATGCCCGCTTGCCGTAGCGTCCGAAGCGCCTGGG
Organism: Armatimonas rosea; assembly: GCF_014202505.1. Classification (NCBI taxonomy): domain Bacteria; kingdom Bacillati; phylum Armatimonadota; class Armatimonadia; order Armatimonadales; family Armatimonadaceae; genus Armatimonas; species Armatimonas rosea. Next base: position 1,594,988 of record NZ_JACHGW010000001.1, read on the forward strand.
CCAGCGTGGGACGTACGGAGGCCAGCTCGACCTGGCGGCACGCCGCGCTCAGCAGGTCCAGGTCGGCGAGGGAGGCCAGGGGCGCACTCGCGCTGCTCTGTCGGTTCCAGCCCTGCTCCAGCAAGTCCTCCAGGAGCGGGTCGCCCACGGGATCGAGAAAGAGCCGGACGAGAAAGCGGTCCGCAAACGCCGCCAGCGCGCCTTCGTCGGGGAGGGCGTTGGACGCCCCGATACAGAGCCGGAGCGGCACCGTAAGCTGCGTGCTTCCCCGCCGGAAGCGCCGCTCGTTGAGGATGCCCAGGAGCGTGTTGAGGATCGCGGTCGAGCCGAGGAAGATCTCATCGAGAAAGGCCAGCTCCGCCTCGGGGAGCATCCCGCGGGTCTCGGTCTCGACAATCCCCTCGCGCAGGCGTCGCAGGTCGATGGGGCCAAAGAGCTCACTGGGCTCGGTGAAGCGCCCGAGCAGGTACTCAAAGTAGCTTCCCCCGATTGTCTGTGCCATGCGCCGCGCCGCCTCTGACTTGGCGGTTCCGGGTGGCCCGATGAGCAATAAGTGCTCCCCCGCCACCGCGCAGAGCGCAATCGCCTCCGCCACTGCCTCGCGCTCGATGAGCCCGCCCGCCGCGCTCTCCACCGCCGCCCGGAGCCGGGCCGCCGCTTCTGTCCGTGCTATCTCCATAACTGACGGTATAATTCGCCGTGCGTATTACCATTGACCTCCCTCCTGAGCAAGCCGTTCGTGTCCGTACCCTCTTGGGGGGCGAAGAAGGGGCCCGGCGCTTGCTTCTGCGTGTCCTGGGCAGCGTGCTCGATGCCGCCGTGCCGCTCGCTCCCAGCGCCGCGCTCACCGATACCCGCCCCGAGATTCCCGCCGCCATGAGCCTGGCTGGCGACCCGATCCGCCTCCATTCCCACGACCTGCCTGCCGATACTTTCGAGTATGAGCAAGCTGACAGTTCTGATTCAGAAGACACTCGGTCGCAAGACGGGCTCCGCCCAGGAGGCGAAGGAGCGCTTGAAGGCACTCCAGGCGCAGGCTAAGACGGTGCAAGAGACCAAGAAAGCCGCGTAGCCAATCAATCCAAGCCAAATTGGCCCGGACAACGAGTCCTCGGGTAATACGTGGTTCCCGTTGGGTATAATCGCCGCATGGGTACCGCGTTCCGTTATCGTCTCTTGCGGGTTCTCGTTGCAAGCGCAATCGTGGGAAGTGTTGGCGGCTGGGCCTTTAAGCGCCCCATGGTTGCCTATGCCTGCGATGGCTATGGGGACTGTAGCTACTCGAACAACACTCCGAAAGCACTCCAGAAGGTCGGGGTTGGTCTGGCGGCGGGCTACACGGTGCTGGATGTCTACCGCGTCCTCAAGCATAGCACACCGTCCGCGACCGCAGCGGGGTCGATCTTAAAGCGCACCCAGAGCCTGCCTTCAGAGTTTAGTGAAGTCGCAAAGCTGCTGAAGAATGCGGCACCTGCCGAAAACTACGACACCGATGGCCCCTACACCGTGCTCTGGCCGACCGATACGGCGCTACGAGAGGCACTAGGGGCAGAGCGCGTTGCGTTTTTACAGAGCCCTGCAGGTCAGAGCGCGGCGCAGGCACTGCTGAAACAGTGGACCCTCCCCTGGCGCTACACCCTCGCGCAGCTCCGCACCCTCAAGACCGTGCGCAACCTCGCGGGGGAGCCGCTGTCGGTTACCCTAGACGGCGATACCCTGCGGGTTGGGGGGGCAACCCTCGCCCTGAGTGAGTACCCCACAAGCAATGGCTGGATCCTGCCCGTGAGCAGACTGGTCGCGGAAGAGTAATGATGGATAAGACACAGAAACTGATCTTGGGAGTGGCGGCCGCCGCCGCTGCGCTCGCTGTCACGGCGGGCTGTGACAACCGGCGCGACGAGGAAGACGGGGGGGGCACGGGGGTCTACTCCAGCGGAGGAAGTAGCGGCGGCGCGCGCGTGTTCTCGTCGGGCGGCGGTAGCTTCGGCGGAGGGCGTGGGGCGTTCTCGGCCGGTGGCTAGCCCGACAACCTACACCGAACAGCGCCGCGCCTTCTTCGCCCGCTTCCCAGACTTCTGGAGCGATGTCGAGGGGGAGGAGTATGCTCTGCTCCAGACCCACACGCTCCGCCTCGACGACCATGCAGCGCTCCAGCAGGCCGCCCGGGCGATCTACCCGATCTTTGTCCGAACGGCGGCTCTGGTACGCACCCTCGACGATGCGACACTCTTGCAGCTTGGGCTCCCGCAGGAGACCCTCGCCGTGGTGCGCCAAGTAACTCCGGGAGTCAGTGATGTCCCCTTTGGGCGGCTCGATCTGATCCTAGGCCCCGACGGTCACTTCAAGCTGATTGAGTTCAACACCGATACCCCCGCCTTTACTCGGGAGTGCTTCGAGATCAATGGCAAGGTCTGCGCTCACTTCGGGCTGCCCGACCCCAATGCGGGCGAGACCGAGCGTCTGCTGGCGGTTGTCAGCCGGACACTCGGGGCGAGCCTGGCACACCTGCAAACCCACGAGGCGCGCCCGCTGGTTGTGGGCTCGTCGCTGGACGGCCATGTCGAGGACTGGGGGACGACCGAGTTTATCTGCGAGCTCCTCCGCAAGGTTCCCGGTATCGATGTCCGCCACATCCCCATCAGCCAGCTCGGGCTCACCGACGATGCGCTGGTAGACTCTGCCGACGGGCGGCCTATCGCGCTGCTCTACCGACTCTACCCGCTGGAGTGGTTTGTGCAGGACCGCGACGCGCAGGGCAATGCCCCCGGCGCCCAGCTCCTCGCGCTGGTGGAGCGGCGCTGTGTCGCGCTTCTCAACCCGCCCGGTGCCTTTCTCTGGCAGAGCAAGGCGCTCCAAGCCCTGATCTGGGGCCTCTACGAGCAGGGGAGCTTCTTCGACTCCGCCGAGCGGGAGACCATCGCGACCTACTTCCTACCGACCTACCTCGACCCCGCCTTTGCCGGAGAGCGGCATATCGTCAAGCCGTTCTACGGCCGCGAGGGGCACTCGGTGCGGCTACACGGCCCGGACGGCGCGGTGGAGACTGCGGGGGGCCTCGGCCTCTACGACGACCAGCCGATGCTCTGGCAGAAGTATGTCCCGATGCCCACGGTGGCGGTCACCACGGAGGCGGGGGAGAAGACCCTCTCGCTCCTGCACTCGATCTTTGTCCTCGACGGTGAGCCGAGCGCGGTGGGCCTGCGGGTGAGTGGGCCGGTCACCGACGACGACTCGCTTTTTCTGCCGGTTGCATTGGGCACGGAATTGGGGTAAGACAGGTCTATGAAACGATCCGCTGTCTGGTTTCTCCTGCTGCTTGCAGCGGCAGGCTGTGGCGCGGGTGGGGTCTCCCAGCTTCCCAAGGATCCTGGCCCCATCACCATCCGCTCAACCCCCACTCCCTACAAGGGCATCGGAGTGCCGCCCCCGCCTCCGTAAGGCTTACCCCATGGCACTCCCCGAACCGGAGCCGTCGCGCACCGTGGGATCGTTCCTGGTGGAGCGGCAGCCTGAGACCCTGACCGTGACGCTCCAGCACCAGGCGAGCTTTACCTGGAACGCGCTGGGCTTCTTTGCCTTCATGGCGAGCAGTGTTCTCATCTTAGGGCTGCTGGCAACCATCAAGTCCGCCCAGTGGGGAGTCAGCTCCGCCGCCGATTTCTTCGCTCCTAAAAAGAACCACTTTGGCTTTCTCTGGCTCGCCTCGACCCTGGGCCTGCTGATCGGCTTCCCGCTCTACCTGCGCCATACCTACAAGCCGACCATCACGTTTCTCTTCAATGCGCGCAATGGGACGATCTTTCGTAACAATGTGCTGGTCACCCGCTTTCGCCGGGTCGAGAGTATCCGGGTCCATGAGCACGGCGACCCCGCGGGACGTTATCTCTACGCACTCAGCCTACTCCACACCGATGGCCACGAGGAGGCGATCTACGAGGTCTACGAGGAGCGTGATGCCCTCACCCTCGCCAATGAGATCGCGACCTATGTCAAGCGCCCCGTGACCTTCAAGTAAGCCGCCTACGGCAGCGCAAGGGCGTAGGCTCCTATCCCCTCCCCGTTGGGCGTCCACGCCCAGTAGAGCAGGCGCTTCTGATCGTGCGTGAGCCGGAAGTTGTGTGCGTCGTGGGGCAGTGTCGCGAGCTTCTGCGGCGCGCCTCCCCGAAGCGGAAGGCGCCAAATCTCACAAAACCCGTCCTCCATCCTCAGGCGGCTGGCAATCCAGCGCACCAGCCCCTTGCGCTCAATCGTGTAGTAGCTAGAGACCAGCAGCGCCTCCGGTGTGTAGGCAAGGAAACTGTAGTTGCCACGATCGGGGGGGAGTGCCAGTTTGTGGTGCGCTCCAGGCGGGGCTCCCGGAAACAGGGGGACCAGCTCAAACTCCGTCTGGTGAGCAAAGACTGCTTGTCCATTGGGGAGGAACTGCCTGAGCGCGAAGCCGGGCTTGAGGGAGGGAGCCTTGAGAGCCCGTGGAGCCTGCGCCGCGAGGTCGTAGCGCTGCAAGGAGCACTCGCCGGAGCTAAGCTGCTTGAACTCCACCCAGCCGCTGCTATCCGGGAGCCAGCGCAGCGCTCTTGCCTGTATGTGTTCGTCCTGATACTTGTTGAGAACAGGGATAAAGCTACCATCTGCCGGCCAGAAGCGCGAGGTCCCGTCCGACGTGCTCAAGAGCCGCCAGCGGGTACCCAGTGGCCCTCCGGAGTCTTCCCAACCCCAGACATGGCTCTCTTGGTAGAGGAGCCACTTACCATCGGGTGAGATGCCCCGCTCGGAGCGCACGTAGCCCTCGCTGTAGCCATCGCCCCGGCGCTTCCCACGGGGCACTGGGGGTGGCGTCGGGAGGCGCGAGAGTGTCCCTGTGTGGAGGTTGGCGATGAGGACGTCGGGGGGCTCGCTGGTATGCTGCACAAATGCTACGTCGTCGCTGAGCCACTCACAGACCTGCATATCGTTGAGAACCGGGACGGGCTGCCCGATGCTCTTAGGGCGCGTGAGCTGGTAGGTCGCCGCCCCGGTGAGTGTGAAGAGAACCAGCATCCCCAGCCCAATAGTCAGATTCTGTCGGCGTGAGAGTCCCATATTACTTATCCTCGGGGAGAGCCAGTAGGTAGGTACCGTGCCCGTTACGACAGAGGAGGTGCTTCTGGTCCGGGGAGAGCTGCTCGTCGTAGGTCTCGAAGGGGAGCCCTGTGATTCGTGTGTAAGCATCGCTGTTGAAAGTGATGCGCCATAGACTCTGCCGGCTGTCCTCTTGGTGAAAAATGCGCCCCATCCACGCAGCGAGGCCTGTTTTGGGGGCCGTGGTGACCACTCCTAGGAAGGTGTTACCCTCCACAGCGAGTATCGTATCGAGGTCACCAGATCCGAGGCGAAGAGAGTAGAGGGGGGAGGGAGCGCGCCCCGGGAGGGGAGAGCAGAGCTGAAGTGTCTGCTCCGAGGGATCCTTAAAAACCAGGCGACCATCGGGAGTGATGGTCTTCAGATGGGGACGCTCAGAGTGAAACTGAGGAAAGGTAAGGCGCTCGGGGGCACCATCGACGGCATCGAGGCGAAAACGCTCCCATAGCTGATGGTGGCCGCGCCTTTTTAAGGCGACACTAATCCAGCCGCTACTATCTGGGAGCCAGTAGGCACAGGGGACGGGCTCGGTAATTTCATCAGGGGCGGGCCGGAAGCTCCCATCGGCGGGAAACATCCGCGTCTCGCTACCGTCCATTCGCACCGCTCGCCAGCGGACACCGTAGGGGAGTGTGTTCTTGGAACCTCCTCCCTGGCTCTCTTTGTAGAGCACCCAGCGCCCGTCGGGCGAGGGAATCAGATCAAGCGTGTCGTCTGGGAGAAAGGGGAGTGGTGTCAATCGCCGAGTCGCGAGGTCAAAGCGCATCGGAGTGCCCTTTTGTTCCTCGATGAGGAGCAGTGCATCGGAGCCCAGCCAGCGTACCAGGTAGCCGTCACTTATTCCCGAAAGAAGCTGGGTGCGTGAGGTCAGGCGGCTTGCCAAGACAGCTATCACGAGCAGGGCAACGAGCGCCAGTGCTCCGAAACCTAGGGGGATGTTCCGACGGCGTGCGAGTCCCATGTTATTTCCCCTTTGGGAGCGTCAGCAAGTACGTCGCACGGTTTTCAAAGTCGCACTGCGAGTACAGAAGCTTTGTGCCGTCTGGTGAGAGCGAGAAGTCCGTCACATTGCCAGCAACGAGTAGCTCTGGTGCCCCTCCGTGGAGTGCGATGCGCCAGAGGCCCGCTTTGGGGCTCTCTAAGAAGCAGGGGAGCCAGTCGGCAATACGTTTTTGAGGGGCAGTCGAGTAGCCGAGAACAAACAGATACTTACCATCCTGTGAGAACGCGAGTGGCCACGGTCCTCCGTGATGCCCCGGCCAGTGCGCGTCGAGAGGGCTATGTCGGATATCAAGCTCTCTTGGCTGGGTTCCCGGTGCGTTTAGGGATATTGCCGTGTGGCGGAACGATCTATCTTCGTTAAAGATGAGCTCTGATTCGCAGGTGATGGCTACCAAGGTGCCGTGTTTTGGGACAGGAAGTCGCGTGGCAGAGAGATTCTGGCCTGCTATCGCAAAGCGATAGGCAACTCGCTTAAAGTCTTGGGTTGATCCGATACCCACCCAGCCACTGCTGTCGGGCAGCCAGTGGGGAGATAAATAGTCACCCGGTGCAGGGAAAGGAATAAGTTGTGTGCCACTACCATCAGGATGGACGAGACGCCAGCGGCTGAATATGATTTTATCCTTGGTGTAGCTCGATTCTGTGTAGAGGAGCCACTTGCCATCGGGTGAGGGATAAGGAGTGCTTCGGTTCGAGTCTTCCTCACTTCCAAGTGTCGGTAAGCTTGGGAGTGGCCTCTTCGTCTGGGTTTTCAGGTTGAATATGTCCGACGCCCGCCCGTGATCCATACCCATTGAAAGAGGGTCTTCTGGGATTCCTATAATAAGCTGATCATTGCCCAACCAGCCAAATACTTTGCGGTCGTCTAACTCCGAGATACGCTGGCTCGAGAGTGGTTGGGGGAGAGACTCCAGTGAGGCGAGGTGAGAGTGTAGGACAAGCCCAGCCAGTGCAAATAGCTGTAAACCCACGTTGGCAGCAGCGATGATCTGGCGTCGAGTATATCCCATGGAGAATTATATCAGTGGGAGCGAATCGGCGTCGGGCGGCGTAGGGTGTGTGCGTCGCCCGACGCAAGTTTTTAGCCTTAGACAGTGACGATATCGTCCATGACTCCGACGCGTAAAACACTTTTGCCCTGCTCGGCTACCACCTGACCCCCGTGAGCGGGACTACGACCAGTGAATCTCACTATCGCCGAGTAGGGTCTGGATGAAGTTCAACTGCCCGCTGTGGTAGAAGAGATGCACGATCATCGAGCGGCAGTGGTCTGCGCGACTCGCCTCGCCCAGTACGCCCGGCACGATCTCTTCGATCTCCTCGACCGACATTCCCTCTAATATCTGCACCACGGCTTCGGCGGATGCCTGAAACGAGCGTCTCGTCGCCTCCTTGGAGTGCAGCTCCTCCGGTGCGACCGCCCAGCCGCTCGGCGTATCGGTCGAGGGTTGACGCAGGAGATCCCGACAGAGCCGCTCATTGGTCAAACGAACCTCGTAGGCGATATCGGCGGCGGTCCGTGCCTTGCCGCCCAGGGACTTCACGAAAACCTCCTCCGGTAGGTTCTCGATATCCTGCTGAAAGAACCGAAACACGCGTGTGACGCTACCCAGCGTCTTGTCTTTTGTATTCACTCATCTACTCCTATCGTAAATCAAACCGTTCTATGATGACCGAGTCTCGACGAGTAGTCGAACGAGCGACGACAAAATCGACAGGGTGGGAAAGTTTCTTTTTGGCCCAAATTCCGCGCCGACTCCGACGACTAGGTGCGTGACTGGAAGGAAAACCGGTTGATGCACGTCGAATCTTAGCCTCATGACAACCGAGAACGAGCCGGGGCTCTGGCCGAAGGCCACCCACGAGACGCGACCCTGGGCCTACTGGTGGTGGATGGGCAGCGCGGTCGATGAGGCGAACCTGACCCGCGAGCTGACCCGCTACCGCGATGCCGGAATGGGGGGCGTGCATATCATCCCTATCTACGGCGCGAAGGGCTTTGAGAAAGGCTTTGTTCCGTACCTCAGCCCGCGCTGGCTGGCGCTCCTAAAACACACCCTCACCGAGGCCGAGCGGCTGGGGCTGGGGATCGACATGACGGTGGGGACGGGCTGGTGCTTGGGCGGGCCGAACGTGCGCGACGAAGACGCCAACCAGACCGTGGTGGTTCGCCCCGATGGCAGCCTCACCAGCAAGCCCAGCGGCCAGAAGGTCAAGCGGGCGGCGCCCGGCGGCGAGGGATGGATGGTCAATCCGGCGTCGGAGCGCGCCATGCGCCGCTTCATGGAGCGCTTCACCCGCGCCTTCTCCGGCTGGAAGGGGCCGTTCCCGCGCGCGATCTACCAGGACAGCTACGAGTACAGCAACGACTGGGCCCCCGAGCTCCTTGAGGCATTTGAGAAGAAGCACGGCTACCGCCTCCAAGACCACGCCGACGTTCTCCAACCTCTTAAACCCCCTTCGCGCCCGCGAAGCGGGGAAAACGGCGAAGGGGGTCGGCTGGAGCGAGGAACGAGCGGAAGCCGGGGGGATGTCCGGGCCGAGGCCGAGCGCATCCTCGCCGACTACCGCGAGACCCACTCCGACCTGATGATCGAGCGCGCCCAGCCGGTCTGGATCGCCTGGGGCAAGCGGCGCGGGATGCGCTCCCGCTACGAGGCCCACGGCGCGCCCGGCAACCTCCTCGACCTCTACGCCCTCGCCGATATCCCCGAGACCGAGATGTTCCGCGACGACCGCAGCATTTTAGTGAGCAAGTTTGCGTCCTCGGCGGCCTATGTCACGGGCAAGCAGCTGGCATCGGCGGAGACCGGCACCTGGCTCAAGGAGCACTTCACCGAGACTCTCGGTGACCTCAAGGTGCTGGTCGATGAGATGTTTCTCTCGGGGATCAACCATATCTTCTGGCACGGGACGATCTACTCCCCCGACGAAGCGGCGTGGCCGGGGTGGGTGTTCTACGCCTCGACCCAGATGAACCCGCGCAACCCGATCTGGCGCCACGCCAAGGCGCTCCACGACTACATCACGCGCTGTCAGTCGTTCTTGCAGGCGGGCGAGCCGGGGAGCGATGTGCTGCTCTACTGGCCCTACCACGACCTCCTGCACTCCCAAAAAGGCCGCATCGAGAAGCTCACGGTCCACCAGCGTGGGTGGCTGGAGAAGCAGAGCATCGGGCCGCTCGCCCAGGAGCTCTTTGACCGGGGCTGGCAGTTTGACTTTGTCTCGGACCGCATGCTCGCCAAGAAGCTCCCGGCGCGCTACAAGGCCGTAGTCGTTCCTAAGACGACGCACCTCCCGCCCGAGACTCTGGCGCGGCTCAAGCGGCTCGCGATCCCGGTTTTCTTCGTGGACGCGCTCCCCAGCGATGTTCCCGGCAACGGCAGGCTCCCCGAGCGCCGCGCCAAGCTCGAAGCCGCCAAGCGCGGCCTGCGCCCCATGCCCCACGCCGAGCTGGAGGCCGCCCTCACCCAAGCCGGCGCAAAGCGGGAAGCCCTCGCCGACCTAGGCCTCAGCGTCGTGCGCCGGACCCTCGACGGCAAGACCGTGCGCTTCGTGGTCAACCCCACAGACAAAAACGTCTCCCTCCCAAGTAGCGTGGGCCGCTGCCTCAACCCCCTCACCGGCGGCGAAGGCAGCCACGAGCTCGCCCCCAAGGCCTCGGCTATCCTAACCTCCCCCTTCGCAGTGAGGAACGAGCGATTGCCGCACCCAGAAGGTACCCGGGTCGCCGTCTCAGCGGCGGGGGGAGGTAAAACGGTGGGGGTGTCAGGCTGGGAGGTGGTCTTCCTCGAAGGCGGCCCCGCTCTGCCGCCGCCGTTTTCCTGCGAGAAGCTTGGCTCTTGGACCGAGCAGGGGGCGGCGTACGAGGCGTTCTCGGGGACGGCACGCTACACGACGGTCTTTGATGTCGCGCCGGGGCGCTATACCCTGGACCTAGGAATGGTCTGTGAGAGTGCAGCGGTGCGGCTCAACGGGAAAGAGCTCGGAACCGTGATCCTCGCGCCGTTTACTCTGGAGATTGAGGTGACCAAGCCCACGGGCAATGTGCTGGAGATCGAGGTCGCGAGCCGCGCGATGAACCGGATTCGAGACCTGGACCGGCGTGGGGTGGTCTGGCAGAACTTCTACGACATCAACTTTGTCAATGCGGACTACAAGCACTTCGATGCCAGTGGCTGGCCCGTGACTCCCAGCGGGCTCCTCGGGCCGGTGACCCTGAAATAAAAACAGCCCCCTCGCCCAGCTTAGGGGGAGGGGGCCGTTGGGCCGGACTCAGCGCCGGCGGAGGAAGGTGGGGATATCTAGCATATCGGTCGCTACGGTAGCAGCGGGAGCCTTCTGCGGCGCCGTGCCACCATCCTCGTGAGGATCGGCCGCGACACCGACAGGGGCAGGGGCCGCTGCAGGGGTGTCGTTGCTATTGCCACGGGAGAAGATGGTCTCCACACGCGCCGGGCTAGGCATCGGGGTGGTGCTGGTTGCCGAGACGCTGGGCTTCTTCGCACCGCCGCTGTTCTGGAAGCCGGTCGCCAGAACCGTGATTCGCACCGCTCCCTGCAGGCGCGCATCGACCACGGTACCAAAGATGATATTAGCATCCTCGGCATCGGTCTTCTCGCGGATCAGGTCGGCGGCCTCGTAGACCTCGGCAAGGGTGAGGTCCGGTCCTGCGGTGACATTGACCAGGACGGCACGTGCGCCCGAGATCTCGGTCTCCAGGAGCGGAGAGTTCACCGCAGCCTGTGCGGCCTCGATCGCGCGATGATCGCCCTCGGCAAAGCCGATTCCCATCAAGGCTGTCCCTGCATCCCGCATGACGGTCTTGACATCGGCGAAGTCGACATTGATCAGGCCCGGGATGGTGATGATATCGGAGATACCCGCCACACCCTGGCGCAGGACCTCGTCGGCCTCTTTGAATGCCTCGACTAGGGTCGCACGCTTCTCAACCACATTGAGCAAGCGGTCGTTGGGGATCACGATCACCGTGTCCACATTGCCCTTGAGCCGATCGATTCCCTCTTCGGCCAGGCGTGCACGCCGTGGCCCCTCAAAACGAAACGGCTTGGTGACCACGGCCACGGTCAAGATGCCCATGTCCTTTGCCACCTCGGCGATCACGGCCGCCGCACCCGTCCCGGTGCCGCCGCCCATGCCTGCCGTAATAAAGACCATGTCGGCTCCATCCAGCGCCCGCTGGATCTCCGACTTGCTCTCCTCCGCGCTCGCTCGCCCGATCTCGGGATCACCGCCTGCGCCGAGTCCATTGGTCAGGCGCACACCCAGCTGCATCGTGTTCTCTGCCGCTGTTGTCTTGAGCACCTGAATATCGGTGTTCATCGCCCAGAACTCGACCCCTGCCAGTCCTGCCTCGATCATGCGATTGACCGCGTTCTGTCCGCCGCCGCCTACGCCGATCACTTTGATTCGCGCAAACGGGTCCAGTGTCGTATTACTCATCCCGCTACCCCGTCCTTCCATTGATTGCCTCTTGCCCGATTAACACCTTGAACAAATGATTAAGGAAACTTTGTTTTAGGTTCCTTCTTCCTGATTAAGTGTCCTTCAAAACAGTTGTTTGTATTGTGTAAATTCTATCAAGCGCTCCGTCGCTGTGGCAACAAAGCGCTCAGCCGCGCCAGGATTCCCCGGGGGCGGCGAGTTTGTTTCGGTGTGACCCGTTTTGCTCCCCATTGTATCAGCCCAAACGCCGTCGCAAAGCTCGGCGGTGCCAGGCCCGCTGCCTGAGCGCTTGCGGCTCGGACACAGCCGAGCCGGACCGGCATTCCCAGCACTTTTTCCGTGAGGGGCACCAGCCCCGGTAAGAGCGCCCCGCCGCCACAGAGCACGACACCCGCCGGTAGGGCATCGAAGAGATTGCTCCGCAAGAGCTCCTTGCGAACCAGCTGCATCTGCTCCACACAGCGCGCCTCGATCACCTCCGCGAGCTCACGACGCGCCGCCTGTCCCTGTCCATCGCTGCCCAGGAGGACATAGGGCAGGGTCTCCTCCGGGGAGAGTGCCTCGGGCTGGGCGCAGCCCGAGGCGCACTTGATCCGCTCCGCCTCCTCCAGCGATGTCCGCAAGAACGCGGCGACATCGCGGGTGACCAGCTCGCCCCCCACGGGCACGACCCCGGAGTGGCAGATCTCGCCCTGCCGGAAGAGCGCGATATCGGTGGTCCCGCCGCCGATATCGAGCAAGGCGACCCCCAGCTCCCGCTCCGCCGGCAGGAGAACGGCCTCGCCGGAGGCCATGGGCTCCAGGATCAGCTCCTCGATTGCCAGCCCCGCTTTCTCGACACAGGCAGTGACATTGCGTAGCAAGGCCGATGCCCCCGTGACAATATGCGTGTCTACCTCAAGGCGCGTCCCACACATCCCGACCGGGTTCTTAATGCCCTCTTGGCCGTCGAGCGTGAAGTAGCGCGGTAGCACATGCACAATCTCCCGGTCGGGGGGCAAGACAATCAAGCGAGCGCTCTCCAGCACCCGCTCGACATCGGCGCGGCGCACCTCGCGCTCCGGGCTGAGCACCGCGGCCACCCCCCGGGCATTGAGGCTGGCGATATGCTCGCCCGTGATCCCCACCAGCACCGACTGAATCTCCACCCCCGCCGCGGTGCCCGCCATGTCCACCGATGCCGAGATCGCCTCGACAGTCCGGGCCATGTCCACCACCGCGCCGCGCCGCAGGCCGCCGCACGGTACCGTCCCCACCCCCAGGAGCTTGATGCCCTGGCCCGCCTGTGCCTCTGCGACCAGCGTACAGACCTTGGTGGTTCCGATATCCAGTGCGACAACCAGCTCGCTCATTAGGCTCCTGTACTCTGGGCCTGAGGCTGGGCAAGCCGCTGGCTCAGCCAGTAGCGCCGGATCAGGGAGAGGTTGGTAAAGACGCGCCCTCCGAGCAGCACCACCGCCGCCAGGTGCAGGTTGACCCCGATCCTATCGCCGAGGTAGGCCAGGAGCGCGGCCAGCACGGTGTTGATGGCAAAGCCCGAGAGCAGGATATTGTCCTGGAACTTGCCCTCCACCCCCGAGCGGATTCCACCGCAGACCGCATCGAGGCCTGCGAGGGCCGCGAGCGAGAGATAGGGGGCAAAGACCGCAGGCGTGGTGTACTGCGAGAGGTAGACCCCTGCAAAGCCGATAATGCCGCCGATGGCGGGAAACAAGACGCCGGTTCTAAGTGTCACTGGGCACCTCCTGTTGCTTTCTCTGCCTCTTCTGCTTGGCGCTGTGCCTGCTCCGCCTTTTGCTCGGGGGCGGGCTTGGCGAAGCGCAAGGGGGTCGCCCCGGAGAAGGCAGGGAGGGTGAGGTTGGTGGCCTTGTCCACGGTCACCATCTCCGTATCGACAAAGTGGTCCTTGATCCCTCCGCGCATCAGCAGGCCGGACTGGATCAGATCCGGGTCCCCGATTGCCTTGATGATCACGGGAGAGCCGGCGGTGGGGACGGCATTGATCTGGACATTGTTGCCCACGCAGCGAATGGCGGTGGTGTTCACAACCCGCTGGCCGTTGATGGCGATCGCCTCCGCGCCCGCGTTTTTGAGCTCATTGACCACATCGCGGATATTGGCATCGTGGATGAGGTAGTCGGCGGTCATGGCCTGCCAGTCGCTATCGCTGATCCCCTTGGGCTTCTCCGGCTGCTTCTTGGAGTCGCGGAGGGTGACCACCACGCCGGGCCCCGTGACCGGGGTGAGGCCGGCGAGGGTATTGACCTTCTGGAGCTCCTGGGCGATCACCTTGGTGCTCGTGCCACCATCGGCGGCCATCGCCTCGGTGTACTTCCGGTTCTGGTCGAGGAGCTGGGTGACACGCTTACGGAGCTCGACATTCTCGTCGCGTTGTTTGGTATAGGCCTCGGCCATGGCGGCCGTGCTGGTATTGCCCACGAGATCACGGCGGATCCTATCTTGCGTCTTGAGTGAGAGCGCAAGAAGTCCGCCCATGATCGTGGAGAGGAGGGTGATCTGGGTGAGCCAGGGCCGGTGGCGGCTGGAGGGGGTCAGGACGATACTCATGGTTTTATCTGTGGCTTCGTTGTTGGTGTAGTTGGGTTGATCAAACCGACCGCGGGTGCGTCGAATGCAAATAAGTTGATGTACAAATTAGGTGCATTGCCTTTTAGATCAGGCCGCTCCACAAAAAGTTGCTCCAAAGAATGGAGTTTCTGAGGGATTTTTTCCCCAGACCCTAGCTTCACGAGCACCCCACCTTGGCTCACTAAGCATACCTTCGAATCCTTATCGATTTCAATCTGTTTCAGCGGGAAATCTTTATAGTCAAGCGACCACCCAACACACTCCTGAGCGGTTTCTATCCCCACCGATGGCAAGACGATACCAGGAAGTACCTCCCACGGAGCACAGTCTGAGACTAAAATGCGTACCAGGCCCGCTTCTGGCTCTTTCGTGGTCCGAAATGGGATCAGATTACGGTCGATAGTGTGCCAATGACCATCATAGGTGCGTACTGTTGCCCAAGGAGTGCGCTCCGTGACCTGTACCGTAAGCTTACCAGGGAGCGTCTTCTTGATGGTTGCGTGCTCAATCCCTGGCAGGCGGGTGATCGCGTGGGCCCAGTCTGCCGTGGGGGCGAGGAAGAGGTTTTGGGTGGCAGGGACCGCGAACTGCGCCGCGATCTTGTGTGTCGGGACAGTGGCGACCCCTTCCAGCTCCAGCGCCTTGACCCGAAACCGGGGGGAGGCCAGCGCGACCACAACACACTCGCCCAGCAAGACCAGGACCGCGATCCAGAGCGCAAGCCGGAGCTTGTTGATCTTGCGGCGGTTGACCGGTTTTCTGCGCCGCGCGATGCGGCGGTGGGCGACAGGGCGAGCGTGTGTGCGGACCATCTTATTTTTCCTTCGCGTAGCCAATCAGCATGTCAAGCAGCTTCTCAAACGAGATCCCCGCCGCCGCCGCCGCCTTGGGCAGCAGGCTGGTGGGGGTCATTCCCGGGATGGTATTGGTCTCCAGAACCACGCAGCCATCGTCGGTGACAAACATATCGGTGCGGCTCATGCCCCGGCAGCCGAGCAGGCGGTGGCACTCCAGCGCCAGCTCCTTGGCCTCTTTGGTGTCTTCCTCGCTCAGGCGTGCGGGGCAGATCTCCTGGGCACCATCCACACTGTACTTGTCCTCGAAGTCAAAGAACTCGTTCTTGGGGATGATCTCCACCGGTGGCAAGGCGACACAGTCGTCGTTGCCCAGCACCGCGACCGTGATCTCCGTCCCTTGGACACACTCCTCGATCAGCGCGGTGGTGTCGTAGCGGAACGTGTCTTTGAGCGCCTCGGCGACCTCCTCGGGGGCTTTTACCAGGCGCGTGCCGTAGCTGGAGCCCTGTCGGCAGGGCTTGATGACCACGGGATAGCCGAGCTGGAGCCCGATCTCCTCGCTGGCCTTGCGAATCCGCGCGGACTCAGTCTTCTTGAGGGTCATGCCTGCCGGGGTGGGGATGCTCGCGCTGGTGCAGAGCAGCTTGTAGCGCGCCTTGTCCATCGCCAGCGCCGATGCCAGCACGCCGCTGCCAGTGTAGGGAATCCGCAGGGTCTCCAAGAAGCCCTGGACACTGCCGTCCTCGCCGCCCGGCCCATGAAGCGCGATAAAGACCACATCAGGGAGGCCGTCTTTTTCGAGCTGTGGGAGCTGGGTGAGCGCTGTCACCGAAGCCCCCCCTGCCCCCACGAGTGGGGAAGCCTCACCCGGGAGCTGTGCCAGACCCGTGGCGGTGTCTATCGCGTAGACCGCGTACTTCTCAGGATCGAGCGCGTTGAGAACCTGCGTCCCTGTTGCCAGGGACACACTACGCTCGGCGGACTGACCGCCCATCAAAACTGCTACTTTTAACTTGTCGTTCATTTTATCTTTCGGGCGGCTAAAGCGGCCCGCTGGGTACCCTCTGGGTGGTCGGCAAGGAGGCTAAAGCCCCCTCAGAAAGGTTTCGGCCTGTTCGCGGATGTTGCCTGCGCCCATAAAGAGAGCCACATCGCCGGGTTTTAGTTCCCGCTGTAGGGTGGCGGGGAGGGCGTGGCGGTTCTTGACCAGAGTTGCTCTCTGTTTTTGGGGGGCCATCTCTCCGCCTTCGTAGGGCTCAGGCACCTCTCTTCCCCCCATGGTTCGTTCCTCACCGGGAAGAGAGGTTGGCTTACCATCATAGGTTTGCCCCTCTTCCCGCGACGGAGGAGCAATAGGGGAAGAGGGGAGGCGCTCTAAGGCGCGGGGAGATGGCGCGATGCGGCCGGGGGAGATGGCATTCACCTTCGCTAAAAGCTCTTCGATCAGCCCGGGCTGCTCGGGCTCTCGGGCGAGGTAGATATCGGTGAGATAGAGCGCATCGGCTCCCGCGAGCGCCTCGCCGAAGGCGTCGAGAAAGTCGCGCGTTCGGGACGGGAGGTGCGGCTGGTAGATCGCGACAATCCGGCGGTCGGGGTAGGCTTGCCGCGCGGCTTGCAGGGTCGCTCGGATCTCCGTGGGATGGTGCGCGTAGTCGTCCACAACGGCTATATCGCCCGCCGTGCCCAGACGCTCAAACCGCCGGCCCGTCCCCGTAAAGGCTTCTAGACCAATCACGACATCTTGGAGAGCTAAGCCGAGTCTTTCTGCTGCTGCTGCTGCCCCAAGAGCATTCAATATATTATGATTGCCTGGAACCTGCAGGCGAACTTGTTGTGGCTCTTCGCTACGATAACCACTTAACCGAAAAGCATCTCGATCTCTATCCGGTGTCCAAGTACCGCCGACAAAACCAAAAGAGCCAGCTGTTCCCCAGTGTTTGCCGAGAATCTTTTGTGCTGTTTGCGACGGGGTTGCTGAGCAGAGAAGAGGAATTCTTGTATGGCTTAGGAACCGCTCGAAGGCTTTGTAGAAGTTTTCTTCGGAGCCATGAAAGTCTAAATGGTCGGGTTCGCAGTTGGTGATGACGGCGATGGTGGGCGACAGGCAATCGAGGCCGCCGTAGGCTTCGCAGGCTTCGGCGACGACGAGGTCCGGGTCGCCGTTTTGGGAGTTGCCGCCAATCAGCGGAAGGTCGCCGCCGATGAGGACGGTGGGGTTGAGGCCGGCGTGGATCAGGATGCTGGCGATCATCCCTGTCGTGGTGGTTTTTCCGTGCGTCCCGGCGACGCAGATAGACGTTTTTGCGGCGTTGACGATACTGGCGAGGGCTTCGGGGCGGCGGTAGACGGGGATGCCGCGCGAGAGTGCCTCGGCGACCTCGGGGTTTTGCTCGTTGACCGCATCGGTGGCGATGAGGGCGGCGGTGTCGGGGGCGAGGTTCTCGGTGGCGTGGGCGGTGTAGACCGTGCAGCCGGCACTCTCCAGGCGGGCCTTGGCGGTGGGGGAGATGCCCGGATCGCTGCCGCGCACCACACGCCCGCGCTGGGCGAGGACATAGGCGATCGCGCTCTGGCCTGCCCCCCCGATCCCGACAAAGTGCAGCGGACCATGGGGGAGTGGGCGGACATCGGCAGGCGAGCTAGGGCGCGGGACAGGCATCGTTATTTGATTCCCGCTCGCTCGAAGAACTTCTGGCTGGGGCGCTCCTTGGAGAGAAGCGGCGTCTTGCTTCCTCCCTCACGGTAGAACGGGCGGCAGGAGATTCCCAGCAGGATGCCCAGGCCGCAGAGAGTGGGCACCAGCGACGAGCCCCCGTAGGAGATGAGGGGGAGGGGGATTCCGGTGGTCGGGGCCCACGAGGTCACGACCGCGATATTGAGGAGGGCTTGGGCGGAGACCAGAGCGGTCAGGCCCGTGGCGAGGAAGCGGCCAAAGGGGTCCTTGGTGCGCAGGGCGATACTGAACCCACGGCAGGCCAGGCAGAGGAAGGCGATGAGGACCGCCGACGTACCAACCAGCCCTAGCTCCTCCCCGACCACGGCGAAGATAAAGTCCGTGCGCTGGGCGGGCAGGCCGCCGGGGCGCTTCTCGTGGCCGAAGGTGAAGCCGACCCCGGTCGCGCCGCCACTGCCCAGCGCCACGAGGCTCCGCCAGACCTGGTAGCCGTCTTTGTCCTTATCGGCCTCGGGGTGGAGGAAAGTCGTGATGCGGCGCATGCGGTAGTTGGGCTCCTCCGGGTGGGACTTGCTCGGCAGATAGAGGGTCCCCACCGCTAGGAGCGAGCAGGCCAGGGTGACCACGAGGAGGTACTTGCGCCGTACACCCGCCGCCGCGAGCAGGATCAGGTAGGCAAAGAACATGGTCGCGGCCGTGCCTAGGTCGGGCTGGCGCTCGGTGAGGATCATCGGGACTCCCACCGCGACCGTCAGCCAGAAGACACCGCGGGCGGTCTGGACATAGGCACGCCGCTCCGCCAGGAGCCACGCCAGGAAGACAACCATCGCCAGCTTTGCGAGCTCGGAGGGCTGGAGCTGAATGGGGCCTAGGGCGATCCAGCGCCGGGCACCTAGCGAGACAAGCCCTATTCCCCAGACCAGCAGCAGCAGGATGATCGAGAGAATAAAGCCTGGCACGGCGATACGCTTCAGCCACCAGTAGGGAATCCGCGAGCAGATAAAGAGCCCCGCAAAGCCAATTGCTGCGGAGAGAACCTGCTTACGGGCGAAGTGGAACGGATCGTTGTTGTAGTCGTCGTAGGCGCGGGCGATGCAGTACGACGAGTCGTAGACCATGACGATCCCAAACACCACCAGGACTAGGATGATGACAAAGAGCCACCAGTCCGCCGCAAACCGTCGCTGATTTCCATTCATAATAGAGTTCCTACCGCTTCCCGAAAGACCTGTCCGCGCTGCTCAAAGCCGGTGAACATATCAAAGCTGGCAAAACCGGGCACGAGCAAGACCGTCTCGCCGCGCCGGGCATGGGCGCTCGCCTGCTCGACTGCCGCCTCCAGAGAGGGAGCGAGCTCGCTGGCGGTGTAGCCCACTTTCAGGAGCTCCTCTCCCAGAAAGGGCCCATCCTCCCCGATCAGCACGACCCGGCGTGCATGGCGTGCGAGGGCATCGACCATCGGCTGGATGTCCCCACCCTTGTGCCGTCCGCCCGAGATCGCGATCACCTTTCCGGGGAGCGACGAGAGCGAGGCGGCGACCGCGGCGGGGTTGGTGCACATGGAGTTGTTGATGTAGAGAATCCCCTCGCGCTCCCCCACCACCTCCATCCGGTGCGCCACTCCCTTAAAGCCCCGGAGACCGTCGGCGATCTTTCCGGGGTTCAGCCCAAACGCGAGCGCCATCGACGAGGCCGCGCAGGCATTGGCGAGGTTGTGGACACCGGGGACGCGCAGCTCCCGCGGGTCGAGGTGCAGCGATGAGTGCAGGGTGGGGGCCTCGCCGTGGAAGGGAAGCCGCATCGCCTTACCAATGCCCCCGCCCAAGCACCGCACGTAGGTATCGTCGGCGTTGACCACCGCAAAGTCGCTGTGCTGCTGGGCCGCGAAGATCCGCGCCTTGGTCTGGCCGTACTCGGTCAGGGTGGCGTAGCGGTCCAGGTGGTCGCTGGAGAGGTTGAGCCAGGCCGCGACCTTGGGCCGGAAGCTGCTGACCCACTCTAGCTGGAACGATGAGATCTCCGCCACGATCACGGCGTCCTTGGGGGCGGCCATGGCGGCCTCGATCAGGGGCAGGCGCTTGCCATGGTCCTCGGCGATATTGCCGGCGACAAAGGTCTTGCGGCCCGCGGCTTGGCAGATCGCGCCCAGCATCGCGGTCGTGGTGGTCTTGCCATTGGTGCCGGTGATGGCGAGGATCGGGGCCTTGGCGAGGCGGTAGGCGATCTCGATCTCGCTGGAGACCTCGATCCCGCGCGCCAGGGCCTGCAAGAGCGGCGGCGCAGTCGGGGGGACACCGGGGGAGGGAACTACCAGCACGAGGCTCTCGGGGAGCTCGGTGCTACCTAGCTGGAGGGTGACACCGGGAATGGCGAGTGCCTCGGCGACCCGTGCGGGGGGGAGCAGGGACTCGGGCTTGGAGTCGCAGATCACGACCTCCGCACCCTCGGCCACCAGCACACGCGCGGTGGCGATACCCGTGGCCGCCAGCCCGATCACAGCCACTCTCATCGCACACCGCCAAAGAAGAGAATGCCTACGAGCGCCATGACCAGCGCCACCATCCAGAAGCGCACGACCACCTGAACCTCGTGCCAGCCCAGCTCCTCGAAGTGGTGGTGCAGGGGGGCGCGCCGAAAGACCCGGTTTTGTTGGGCGTATTCTAGGCCGTGCTTGATCCGGCGGTACTTAAAGACATAGCGCTGGATCATCATCGAGGCGATCTCGACAATATAGACCGCTCCAATGATAAAGAGGAGTACCTCTTGCTGGGAGATAATGGCCGCCGCGCTCAGCCCCATGCCCAGCGCCAGCGAGCCCGTGTCGCCCATGAAGACCCGCGCGGGGTAGGCATTGAAGCACAGAAAGCCCGCACAGGCCCCCGCGAGTGCGCCGTAGAACACCGCCTGCTCCGGCGTGACCCCGCTGATGGCGTAGGCGCAGTAGGCCAGCGCGGATGAGGCAATTAAAGTCGTGCCGCTGGCGAGGCCGTCTAAGCCATCCGTAAAGTTGACCGCGTTGCCAAAGCCGATAACACAGAGCGCGGCGAGGACATAGTACAGGGGGCCAAGGGGGACACCCAGCACCATTGTGTCTAGCTTGATGAAGTACAGGTAGAGGGCAAAGCTAAAGGCGACACCCGCCTGGAGGCCCAGCTTTGCCCGCTCCGAGAGGCCCGCCTTGTTCTGCTTCTTGCGCGCCTTCCCCAGGTCGTCCAGCACCCCGATCATGCCGCCGCAGAGAAAGACCAGCAGGGTCGCCACCAGGTGCGAGCGCCCTGAGGTGGTCAGCAGTCCCGAGCCGCTCTCGGTCGCCTGAAAGCGCTCCCAGACCAGCCAGCCCAGGGTGGCGAGGCCGGTCGCACTCAGGATCAGCAGGCCTCCCATGGTCGGGGTGCCGTGCTTGAGCTTGTGTTTTTCAGGGGCGTTCTCGCTGATGGGCTGGACACCTTTCTTGGCCTTGAGGAAGGCGATCAGGCGCGGCCCCAGCGCGAGAACCAGCGCAAAGGCGATCAGAAACGGGGCTCCGGGGAGCATCATTCGTGTTTTCCTCCACTCCACTCGGGCTGGAGGGCCTTGACCACGCGCTCAAGCTCCATGGCACGAGAGCCCTTGGCCAGGATGACATCACCGTCTTGGGCGATAAAGGCGATCGCCTCGGCGGCCTTGGCGGTCTGGTCGAAGTAGAAAACATGGTTGCGGTCGAAGCCCTCGGCGATCGCGGCGGCAGAGAGAAACGTGGTCTGCTCCCCAACCAGCACGAGCATGTCGAGCTTGAGCTTGGCCGCCACCCGCCCGACCATCTTGTGGGCCTCTTCGGCAAAGCGCCCCAGCTCCTTCATCTCGCCCAGGACCGCGATCCGCTTGCCCGTGCCGTGGAGCGGGGTCTCGGCGAGGGTCTGGAGCGCCCCGACCATGGAGTCCGGGGCGGCGTTGTAGCAGTCGGCGATCACGGTAGCACCGCAGGCGGCCTTCACCTCTTCCAGGCGCATGGCGGGCGGCTCGAAGCGCAGCAGGGCCTTGGCGAGCGAGTCAAGGGGAATCTCCAGCGCGGCTCCGGCGGCGATCCCGAGCAGGGCGTTCTGGATATTGAAGCGCCCCGCCGACGGCAAGAAGGCTTTTTGGGTGCCCCAGGGCGAGTGGATCGTGAAGCGCCAGCCGTTTTCCTGGCGCACGATATCGCTTGCCTGAACATCCGCTTTTGCCTCTAGCCCGACGGTCAGCACGCGGCCACGCGCCTTTGTCGCAAGGGTCTGCGCGAAGTCGTCGGTGGCGGGATAGATCGAGATTCCGTTCTCGGGGAGTGCCTCAAAGAGCTCCGCCTTGGCGTTGGCGATCCCCTGGCGGCTTCCCAGGAGCTCGATATGCGAGAGCCCGATTCCCGTGATGATCCCGACCGTTGGCTGGGCGATCCGCGCCAGCTCCGCGATCTGCCCCGCGCCGCGCATGCCCATCTCCAGGATCCAGGCGGTCGCACTCTCTGGCGCGCCAAAGATGGTCTGCGGGACTCCTATCTCGTTGTTGAAGTTCGCGCCGGACTTGGCGACCGAGAACATGGTCTCAAGAAGAGTTCCCGTGAGCTCTTTTGTTGTTGTTTTTCCGACACTTCCCGTGATGCCAAGCACCGGCCCTGTGAACGTCTTGCGCACGGCCAGAGCGAGATCTCCTAGCGCCGTCGTGGTGTTTTTGGCGACTAGCACAGGGACGGTTGCGGCGAGGCTGTGGTCGGCGACAACCGCCGCCGCGCCCGCCCCGATCGCTTGCTGCACGTAGTTGTGTCCGTCGAATTTTTCTCCCTTGAGCGCGACAAAGAGCGCCCCCGGCTGGATCGTCCGGGTGTCGGTGGAGATGCCGGTCAGCGGCAGGTCCTCAGTGGGGACGGGGGCACTAAGCGCGGCGGCTGCCTCGGCGAGGGTTAGTGCGAAAGGCATTTTTCAATCTCCTCTCGGGCGACATCCTGATCGGAGAAGGGGTGCTTGGTGTGCCCGATAATCTGGTAGTCCTCGTGGCCCTTGCCGGCAATGACAATCGTGTCGCCTTGCTTGGCCATTCCCACCGCCAGCGCGATCGCCTTGCGCCGGTTCACCTCACGGTACACCTGGGCTCCCTCACTCGTGGGGGCAGGGGGGGCCATACCCGCAGTGACATCGTCGAGGATGCGCTCTGGGTCCTCGGTGCGGGGGTTGTCGCTGGTGGCGATGGCGATATCGGAGAGCTCCCGGGCGAGGCGGCCCATGATCGGGCGCTTGGTGCGGTCCCGGTCGCCGCCGCAGCCAAAGACCGTGATGAGCCGTCCGGGGGTGAGCGGACGCGCCGCCTTTAAGACATTCTCGACCCCATCGGGGGTGTGGGCGTAGTCCACGAGCACGGCGAAGTCCTGGCCTGCCTGCACGGGATGGAAGCGGCCCGGCACGGGGGGACAGGCCGCCAGCCCCGCCGCGATAGTCTCGGGCGAGAAGCCCCGCGCGACCCCGTAGCCAATCGCTGCCAGCACGTTGCCGATCTGGAAGGTGCCCCCAAAGCCTAGCCGCACGACCACGTCCCCGAGGGGCGTCTTGGCGGTAAAGCGCAGGGAGTCCACGGCGAGCTGGACGTCCACCGGCCAGATATCCGCGCCTGCTTGTCCCGACGGTGAGTAGGTCAGGGTCTGCTGGGCGGTGTTGCTTGCGGCGTAGCGTGCGCCCGCGGCATCGTCGGTGTTGAGCACCGCGACACGGGGGGCGTAGTCCCGAAAGAGCATGCCCTTGGCCGCTTCGTAGGCCTCCATGGTCTTGTGGAAGTCGAGGTGGTCCTGGGTGAGGTTGGTGAAGGCCGCGATATCGAACGTGCAGCCCGCCGTGCGCCCCATGACCAGGGCGTGCGACGCCACCTCCATCGTGGCGGAGGTCGCGCCGGCGGCGAGCATCTCAGCAAAGAGGCGCTGGAGGTCGGGGGACTCCGGGGTGGTCCGGTCGTGGGGCAGGGCCGTCTCCCCGACTGTCGCCCCCAGGGTTCCAATGGTTCCCGTTGTCTCACCCGCCGCCCGCGCGATCGCGTCCATGAGGCGCATCGTGCTGGTCTTGCCATTGGTGCCCGTCACTCCCGCCAGGTTGAGCCTCTCGGTGGGGTTGCCCCAGAAGGCACAGGCGAGGGGGGCGAGCGCCTCGCGGCAGCTCTTGACCAGCAGGTAGGGGACGCCGGCGGGGACCGCCTCCGCACGCTCGACCACCAGCGCGGCCGCGCCCCGTGCCACGACATCGGCCAGGAAGTTGTGGCCGTCGAAGCGCTCGCCCACCACGGCGACAAAGAGCGCGCCCGCGGCGACGGCGCGGGAGTCGTACTCCAGCCCGGTGAGAGTGGCCTCCCCAAAGCACTGTGCGCCCGGGAGGGCACCGGCAAGTTGTGTTAGTGTTGTCATCTACGTCTTCGGTTCTTCTTGCTACGCCTCGGCGGTGCTGACCTTGCGCTTCTTGTCCTTGTCTTTGGAGGCGAAGGGGCGGTCGTTGGGGGTGCGGCGCAGGAGCAGGGCACGCTCGGCGATCTCCTTGAAGATAGGCCCAGCGACGGAGCCGCCGAAGTGCTCGGGGCCCTTGGGATCGCGGATCATGGTCAGGATCACAAACTGCGGGTCCTTGAGGGGAGCGAGCCCCACAAACGATGCCACAAAGCGCTTGCTGTAGCCGCGGCTCTTGTCCTTGGCCATCTGTGCCGTGCCCGTCTTACCCCCGGCGCTATAGCCATCGAGCTGGGCGGGCTGGCCAGTCCCGATATCGATCACCCCTCCGAGCATCTCCCGCATCTGCGCGGCGGTCTCCTCGGAGAGCACCCGGCGGCCGGGAACCACGGCGCGGGGCTGGAGCAGGCCGGTCTCGGGGCTACGGACACCGGCGACCAGGCGCGGAGCGTGGTAGCGGCCATCGACAAAGACCGTGTAGGCGGCGGCCAGCTGGAGGGGGGTCAGCGTGACACCCTGCCCGAAGCTAATGGTCGCCACATCGATGGGCTGCCAGGCCTTCTTGGCGGGATCGTGGAGGACACCTTTCTCCTCGGCGGGTAGCCCCACTTTGGTCCGCTCTCCCACTCCAAAGTCCTGGAGGTAGCGGTGGAGCTTCTGGGGGCCGAGGCGCATGCCGTACTCCGCGGTGGCGACATTGCACGAGTGGCTCAGCACGCCCTTGAGGTTCTGTGTCCCGTGGCCGTGCTGGAACTCCCCGTGGGCCGCGCAGTGGATCGTGTCCTTGCCCAGCTTGCGCTCGCCCTTGCAGAAAAAGGTCGTCTCGGGCGTGACCTCGTGCTCCTCCAGCGCCGCCGCGATCGTCATCGCCTTGAGCGTTGAGCCCGGCTCGTAGATGCGCTCCAGTGCCCAGTTGATGCGCGGCTTGAGGTCGATCTTTGTCCCTGGGACGGGCGTGCGGGCGGCGTTGGTATTGTAGAGCGGGGCGCTGGCCATCGCGAGGACATCGCCGTTGTGGGCATCGAGGACAATCACCGCGCCTGCCTCGGCTCTGTGCTGCTTGAGTGCCTTGCCTAGGGCCTGCTCAGCATCGTGCTGGAGCTCGGCATCCAGGGTCAGGTAGAGGTGCGAGCCCTGCACGAGCTTCTGGCGGACCTGCTCGGTGCCCTGGATCATACCGAGCTTGTCGAACTCGTAGGTGACTTTCCCGGGCTGGCCGGCAAGTATAGCGTTCTGGCTCAGCTCGACCCCGCGCCAGGCACGCTCCCCAGTAGACTCCGTGAAGCCGAGGACATGGGCGGCGAGGGTCCCATTGAGCGCGCGGCGGCGGGTGGCAGGTGGGTAGCTGACCCCGGGAAGCTCCGCGCGTGGCTGGGCGAGGGCGCCTTTTTTCTTCTTGATGTCGTCGGGGATGGGCGGTGCGAGGTTGACCGTGGTCTGCCGGAGCTTCTCGACCGTCTCGGGGGAGATCCACTCGGCGACCTGGCGGGTGGCAAAGGGATGGTCCGGGTTGTAGGCGCTCAGGTCTAGGCCCTGGATCCAGGCGAGGTCCTCAGGGGAGAGCGAGCTGCCCAAGACCCGTAGCACGTGGGCGCGGCGCTCCTCGCGGCTATCGTGCGCCTTGGGGTTGGTGCTATTGTGGACACACCAGCGGTTCGGGTTGACAACCACCGAGAAGCCTGGCTCGTT
Organism: Armatimonas rosea; assembly: GCF_014202505.1. Lineage (NCBI taxonomy): Bacteria > Bacillati > Armatimonadota > Armatimonadia > Armatimonadales > Armatimonadaceae > Armatimonas > Armatimonas rosea. The sequence continues at coordinate 1,620,753 of NZ_JACHGW010000001.1, forward strand.
CTGGACCAGCAGCGCACCGTTGCGGTCGTAGATCATCCCACGGGTGGGGGTGAGGGTGCGGGGCGCGCGCCAGCGGGTCAGCGACTCTTTCTTAAGCTCGTCGTGGCGAATCAGCTGGACATAGGCGAGCCGTCCAAGGAGCAGCAAGTGCACCGCTCCAAGAACCAGCCCGACCTCCAAGAGGCGTGGACCCGTGCGTCCCTCGAACTCCTCGGGGGTCTCGCGGCGGAAGCGGTGGGCGCGGCGGACAGCCATCTTAGTGCCTCTCCCGGAAGTAGTGGATGCCCTGCGAGGTCCGCACGAGGTTTTTCTCCGCGACAATCTTGGCGATGGCGTTGCTGTCTTCCCGGCTGCGGATCTCGCGCAGCAGGCGGACATGCTCCGCGTCTTCGTCCTTGAGCTGGTGGTTGAGCTCCGCGAGCTGGTAGCCCTCTCCCGTGGCGCTGGCCTGACCGGCGACATAGAGCATGAGCAGGGTACCCGCCAGGCAGACAACGCCAAAGACAGCGCCCATGGCACGGTCACGGCGCAGGAGCTCCTGCCGGCGCTGCTGCCAGTTCTGGCTCTGGTTGCGTCGCTTTGTGGCCTTGGGTGCCACGGGGGCGGGTGCCTGCTTGCGGGCAGGGGATGGGGTCTGCCGCACACGCGGCTTATGCTCTACTACCACGGTCTCTATCCTCCTCTAGCGCTTCTGACCCACGCGAAGCTTGGCGCTGCGTGAGCGTGGGTTCTGCCGGAGCTCGTCGTCGCCCGGCGTGATGGGTTTTTTCGTGAGGATCTCCAGAACGACCGGTGGCTCGGGCCCCGGGTGTGGCAGGTCAGAGTTCTCGCGCTTGCCTGCCAGCTCATTAAATGTTGTCTTGACTAGTCTATCTTCGAGCGAGTGGTAGCTAATCACCGCGAGGCGTCCGCCGGGCTTGAGGCAGGCGACCGCATCGGGGAGGGCTTGCTCCAGGACCCCGAGCTCCTCGTTGACCGCGATTCGGATGCCCTGGAAGGTCTTGGTGGCGGGGTGGATCTCGCCGGGGCGCGTGCGAAAGGGCATGGCGCGACGCACACAGTCCACGAGGTCCTCGGTGGTCTTGAGCGGGCGTGCCTTGACGATCTCCGCGGCGATCCGGCGGGAGCGGCTCTCCTCACCGTACTCAAAGAGAATCCGTGCGATCTCGCTCTCGGGGAGTCGGTTGAGCAGCTCCGCGGCGGTCTCGCGGTCCGAGTCATCGTTTCCCATCCGCATGTCCAGCGGCCCGTGGAAGCGGATCGCAAAGCCACGCTCGGGGGTATCGAGCTGGTGGGAGCTAACCCCAAGATCCAGTAAGATGCCATCCAGCGGAACCGTGGTGGCGAGCTTGAGGTCGGCGAAGTTCCCGCGCCAGAGGGTGACGGGGAGCCCGACGCAGCTCCGCTCACACTCGGCGAGCGCCTCGGGGTCCTGGTCCACGGCGATCACGTGGGCACCCCGTTCGGCGAAGGCGCGGGTGTGGCCACCGCCGCCCGCGGTGCCATCGAGGAAGGTCTTTCCGGGCTGGGGATCGAGCCACTCCAGGATCTCTTTGAGGAGGACAGGGGTGTGGTAGGTGCTCATTCGGCGAACTCCTCCAGCGCCGATGTCTCACCCGAGAGTGCGCGTGCCAGACCCGTCTCCCGCGCCGAGCCGACAATAAGGTCTTCGTCTAAGCTGTCATTGAGGGCAATCCAACCGCTCCGCGACCAGATCTCGATCTTCTCGCCCATTCCCACCACGACCACGTCGTTGTCGATCCCGGCCCACTGCCGCAGGTTTGCGGGGAGGGCGACACGGCCCTGGTTGTCGGTGTCGGTGTCGACGGCGGGGGCGCAGAGCAGGCGCTTCATGCGCAGCACATGGGGATCGAGGCTAGGCTGCTTGTTGAGGTTCTCCTCGATCTTGTCGAAGTCGGCTTCTTTGTAGACCGAGAGACAAGGCCCCACTCCTTTGGTGATGACGAAGGAATTTCCCAAGGCGTTGCGAAACTTGAGGGGCATGATGACACGTCCCTTTTCATCCAAGCCGTGGTAGTGTTCCCCCCGGAACCCCACCGTCTTAACCTATCCTCCACATAATCACCACCCAGTCACCCCCTGGCCACCCTTTGAAACCACTCAAGGGATTTTATGCCACGGGAGGCGGCTTGTCAACGCATTTTTTCCCTATCTTGCCGCCCTCGGGAGTGCCTGGGGAGGGGCTCGGGGAAGGGGCCCGTGGGATTATTTTTTTTAAGGGAGCCTACTGCCGGGAACTGCGGCGCGATATAATCTATACTAATTGCGTAAGACCACGCGGCTTTGAACCGCGCATGGAAAGGACACGAACGACAATGGCACTCACACTTGAAGCGGGCAAGGACCAGGAAATCCTCGCCGAGCGCGCCTGCCCCCTCTCCCTCACCGAGCGAGCCGCGCAGGAAGTGAAAGATATTCTCGAGCAGCAGGGCAACCCCGAGGGCGTCCGCTTGCGCGTCTACATCAGCGGCGGCGGCTGCTCCGGCCTCCAGTACGGCATGGCGCTCGACGAGACGGTCGACGAGGGCGATGAGGTCTTTGAGGACAGCGGCGTCGAGGTTGTTCTGGCCCCGATGGACATTCGCTACCTGGTCGGTGCGGTTGTCGACTATGTCACCACCCCGATGGGCGGCGGCTTCAAGGTCGAGAACCCCAATGCGGTCAAGACCTGTGGCTGTGGCTCCAGCTTCTCCGCCGAGGACGATGCCGAAGGCCGCACGATCACCGGTGGCTGCGGCTCCTGCGGTAGCAACAAGTAATCTAAAAAAAGAGCCCCGGCGCATCCGCGCCGGGGCTTTTGGTGTTTTATGACCCGAACCGCATTTTTGCTGATGTGTCTCTCCGTGGGCATCGCCGCCCGGGCGCAGCACGTGACGGCGCGTGCGTTTGACCCAAAGGCGACCACGCTCTTTGATGGGATGCCCAATTTCTCCCTCCGCCCCAGCGTCACGGCGGCGCAGAGTGGCCCCTGGAGCGACCCACGCACCTGGGAGGGAGGGAGCATCCCGACCCCGACCGACTCGGTGCTCGTCCCTCCTGGCGTTAAAGTGACCGTCCGTGGGAGCGCAAACCAGGCAAAGACGGTCGCGGTGCGCGGTGTCTTGAGCGTCGAGTCGGGGACACTCACGGCCAACACGGTCCAAGTCCTTCCCGATGGCTACCTTGAGCTCGGGCGGGCGGGGCTGCCGGTGACCGCGAAGGTGGTTTTAGGGGGGGAGCGGCTCCCAAAAAGCGACGATCCCGAGCAGCATGGGGCAGGGCTGCTGGTCCTGGGGCGCTTTGTGGCGGCGGGCGAGGCTAAGACACCGTTTGTGCGGCTGGCGAAAGCCCCCGTGGCGGGCGCGACCACGCTGGCACTCGGCGAGGCCGCCAAGGGCTGGCGGGTGGGGGACACGCTCGCCCTCCCCGACACCCGCTCCCCGGAGCGCCGGGGTAAGACCGCCCGCCAGAGCGAGACCACGACCATTTCTGCGATTGCGTCCGATGGCAAGCAAGTGACACTGGCTGCGCCACTGAAGTTCGCCCATGCCGGGCAGGAGCGCTTCCTGCCCCACGTGCTCAATCTCACCCGTAGCGTGACCGTAACCTCTAAGAACGCAAGCGTCCCCGGCCATATCTTTCTCGGGGAGGGGGCGACCACGGAGATCGAGAATGTCGCCTTTTCCGGCCTAGGACGCACGACCACCGAGCCGCTGAGCCCGGAGAAGAACCATGTGGCGCGCTACGCCTTCCACTTCCACCACGCCACCGGCCCGTTTCGTGGCGAGTGGCGCGGGAAGCTGACCGGGTGCGCCTTCGACGGGAGCCCGAAGTGGCAGCTGGTGCTCCATGGGACAACCAAAGTGCGGGTCGAGAACAACGCTTTCTGGGGCGCACGCGGGGCCGCCGTGGTGGTCGAAGATGGCCACGAGGCCTACAACGAGCTGGTCGGCAATCTCGCGGCCAACTGCCCTGGTGGCAAGGAGCCCGAGCTGGAGCCGGGGCTGCGCGACGATAAAGAGGATGTTGGCTCGGAGGGGGTGGGGTTCTGGCTCGCCAATGCCGCCAACCTCTGCAAGAACAATATCGCCGCCGACTGCGCGCTGGCCGGCATCCTGAAGTTCCCGCGCCCGGAGCGCCCACGCCGCGGCACCCTGAGCTTCTTCGCGGAGCCACAAGGGGAGCCGGTTCGCCTCCTGCGCTTCCCCGAGGCCGATAACCTGCCCTACCCCGTGCCCTTTGAGAACAACGAGGTCTACGCGAGCCTGCACGGGCTGGAGCTCTGGCGCGAGTCGCCCTTTACGGTAAAGGATAGCGTCGCGTGGAACTGCCACCAGGGCCTCGTCCCCCGCGCTACCGAGCCCCTGATGGTCGATGGCCTGATTGTCCGCGGCGACCCCGGTGCGCTCGGCGATGACTCCGATCCGACCATCGGCGTGCCCAACCGCTACTACCCCGTGACCGGGCACCTGAAGCGGCTCGATATCGCGGGCGTGGCGATCGGGGTGAAGCAGCAGACCCCTCGCGGCACCAACGAGCCTGGTGGTCGCCAGTTCGATGTGCTGATCCAGGACAGTGTCTTTGCCTGCCCGGTGGGGGTGCGGATCGACGGTGACCTGCACTACAAGCGCGATGCGGTCGGACAGAGCCGGACCCTCCTGAAAAACTGCACCTTTAGCTCCCCCACACGTGGGGGCGGGGGGGGCGAGAGCGGGGGGGGCAAGGCGGTGGACATGATCCTGCCCTTTGGCAACGACATCAACCCGCTCGCCGCCGATGAGGTCTATGTCGAGGACTTCCAGGGCAAGCCGGGGGCAAACTTCCGCCTGTACTACGCCATCCAAGCCGCTAGTGAGATTGTCCCTATTGCTACCCCGGACTCGGGGATTCACAACCTGCCCCCTGATCAGGACGAGGCGCTCTACCACGACGGCCAGAAGCACTTCCGCATCCGGGGCCTACAAGAAAAAGGGCTGACCAACGCACAGGCCTGGGCCAAGTACCAGAAAGCCTGGGCGGGCGCGGTCGCCCCCGCCGATGCCAAGCCGCACCCGACTCTGGGCGGGCTTGTCGTGCCCATCGCATCGGCCCCCCCGCTCTTTGTCCAGCCGCTCGCGCTTACGGGAATCCAGCTCGATGGCGATGGCGCGGCGTGCTGGGGCGCGAACCACAACTGGCACCGCTACTGGGAGCGCCTGGAGCTTGAGGTGCGGGTGGATGGCAAGCGCGTCGGGACCGTCCGCGCCGACCAGTACAACGCGGTCAGCCACCGCACCGACGGCTTCCGCTTCACCTTCCCCAGCACCGTCCGCGATGGCCGGGAGCACGAGATCGCGGTCGTGGTTGCAGGTACGGATTCTCATGTTCCGGGCTCCCCGATGCGGCGTGTGCTCGGGCAATAAATTACCCGGCACAAGCATAGGAGCGTCCCGAGGACGCGCGGAGCTGTCGTGCTCTCCGCGTCCTCGGGACGCTCCCCTTTCCGGAGACGGGGATTTTCAACCCCCGTCTCTCAACCACCGCTATCTACTTCAGCCCCGCCTTCGCAAGCGCCGCCTTGAGTCCGGCTTCGTCGAAGCCTACCGAGCGGTAGAGGATCTTGCCATTGGCCCCGACCAGGTAGTTGGTGGGGAAGGCCTGCACGCCGTAGGCGGTGAAGGTTCCTGGGACACCCTTGACCGCCGGGAACGTCAGCCCCGCCTTCTTCATATAGTCCGTGATGGTCTTGCTGTCATCGCCTTGGTCCACGGCAACCAGCCCGAAGCCCTTGGCCTTGAGGCTGGTGTAGAGCTTCTGGAGCTCGGGGTGCTCGGCGCGGCAGGGGCCGCAGTTGAAGAACCAGAAGTTCACTAAGACGGCCTTCTTGCCCTTGAGCGCCTGTGCCAGCGAGAGCTTGCCGCCGGTCGGGGTGCCGAGGTTGAAGGCGGGGGCGGTCGTGCCCACTTTGAGGAGCTTGGCATTGAGCGCGTCCAGCCCCTCGGCACCAGGTGCCTTGGCCTCTTCTAGCCCGGTGGGGAGCGTGAAGTTCTCCGCAGCCAGCTCGGTGTCGAGCTGGACATGGCTTATCACGAGCTCCTGACCACCTTGTGTCCCATCCCCAACCGTCACGCGAAAGCGCTGGATGATCTTCTCGGGGCTGATGTAGACCCGTAGGGTCTGGGAGGCCTCTTTTAGCTCAAGCACGTCGAAGGTGGTTTCCTCGATTTTCTCGGTACCGACCGACGTGAACTTCTTGGGATCGGCGCCGGGAACTCCTTTGAGGAAGGGCCAGATACCGTCCATATCGACAGGTGTCTTGGTAAACTTCTTCCCGGTGATGCTGTAGGTGGACTTTCCATCCAGGATCATAAGAATCTTCTCGCCTTTGTCCGGGGTGAACTCGACACGGCCAAAGCCAGGGGGCTGGAGCAGGAGCTTCCCCGACATCTTCTGCGATTGCGGGCCGGTCATGGTCATGGTCACCTCGGCAGAGAAGCTCTTGAGCGAGCTCCCACGCGCCGCAACTTCGGCAAGGAGCGCCGCGGCTTTGTCATCGGCAAATGTCGGGGCCGTCGCAAGCAGAGCAGGAGCGGCAAGAAGGGGTAAGAGCATTCGTTGGTTCTCCAGAGAATCACGCCCCGGTTGGAGCGGGGCGTCAACGAGCATCGCAAGCTCTGCTGCAAAGGCCTTCGGCCATAAAGAAGCGAGGAGGCTCTCTTATGGGCGAAGCCCTTCCCAGCCGTAGGCTCGTTGACGCCCCGCTCTCACCGGGGCGGTCGCTGAGAAATATTCTACAGGCAATGGCTTCTGCCTGCCGAAAATGAAAACCACGGGTATGTTGAGTACTAGTATTTCTAACAGGATAAGCGATTGATCAAGGCCATGATTCTGGCGGCGGGCGAGGGGACACGTCTGCGACCCCTGACCCTGACCCTGCCCAAGCCGATGGTGCCGGTCGCCAACACGCCGCTACTGGTGCGCACTGTGGAGCTCTTGCGCTCGCAAGGCGTGCAGGAGCTGGCGGTGAATCTCTACCATAAGCCCGAGGCGATCCGGGCGCACTTTGGCACGTCGCTGACCTACTCCGACGAGGCCGAGCTACTGGGAACCGCGGGCGGAGTGAAGCGGCTCGAAGGGTTTCTAGACACGACCTTTGCGGTACTCTACGGCGACAACCTCTACGACTTTGCACTGGAGCCACTGGTGCGCTTTCACCGAGAGAGCGGCGCGCTGGCGACCATCGCCACGTTTGAGACGCCCAACCCGACGGCGTGTGGCCTGGTGGTGACCGACGCGGCGGGGCGGGTGACACGCTTTCAGGAGAAGCCACGCGCCGAGGAAGTGTTCACGAATACGGCCAATGCCGGGGTCTATCTCCTCGAGCCCGAGGTGCTGGCGAGCATTCCTCCGGGCGTGGCCTGCGACTTTGGCCGGGATATCTTCCCCGCACTGCTGGAGCGTTTCCCCGGGCGCGTGGTCGCGCTGCCCTTGGGGGGCTACCTGCGCGACACGGGGACCCCGGAGAACTACCGCCAGGCCAACTGGGACCTGCTGACGCGCGGCGAGCGCGGTGTCCATCCCGGCGCGGAGGTAGCCGCTACGGCGCGCCTTGAGGGGCGCAATGTCCTTGGCACGGGCTGTCAGATTGCGGCGGGCGCATGCTTGGAGGACTGCATTCTCTGGGAGGGCTGCCAGATCGGGGAGGGGGCCCAGCTCCGGGGCGCGATCCTGGGACGTGGCGTCGTGGTTGGCGCGGGGGTGGTGCTCACCGCCGGCGCGATTGTGGGAGAAGGGGAGATAATTCGATGATTATTGTTCAGACACCATTGCGGATCTCGTTTGCGGGGGGCGGCACGGACTTCTCGGGCTACTACCGCCGTGAGGGCGGCTGCGTGGTCTCCACGGCGATCGATAAGTACATCTATGTCATCATCAAGGAGCGCTTCGATAGCAATATCCGTATCGGCTACTCCCGCACGGAGCTGGTAGACAAGGTCGAGGATATCGAGCATGAGCTGGTGCGCGAGGCGATGAAGAAGGTGGATGTCCGCTACGGGATCGAGATCGCCACCATGGCCGATATTCCCTCGGAAGGCTCCGGCCTGGGGTCGTCGTCGTCGGTGACGGTCGCGCTGCTCCATGCGCTCTATACCTTTAAGGGCCAGCTCGTCACGCCGGGGCAGCTGGCGCGCGAGGCGTGCGAGATCGAGATCGAGATCCTGGGCAAGCCGATTGGCAAGCAGGACCAGTACATCGCCGCCTACGGGGGCCTGCGGCGGATCAACTTCCGCGCCGATGACACGGTGGCGGTGGACTGGATTCCCATGCCTGAGGAGCAAAAGCGCCGCTTTAGTGAGTCGCTGATGCTCTTCTACACGGGAATCACCCGCAAGGCCGACAAGATCCTCGCCGAGCAAAAAGACAATATCGCGGAGAAGCTGGTGACGCTAGACAAGATGCGGGAGCAGGCCGACGAGGTCTACGAGGCGCTGGTGGATGGCAACCTCAACCGGATCGGGCGGGTGATGGACGCGGGCTGGCGCCACAAGAAGCAGCTCGCCACGACCATCTCCAATACGCACATCAATGCCTACTACGAGGCGGCGCTGGATGCGGGTGCGATTGGGGGAAAAGTGGCGGGCGCGGGCGGCGGGGGGTTCTTGCTTCTCTTCTGCCCCCCGGATCGCCAGGCCGCGGTACGCCATGCGCTCTCCAGCCTGCGGGAGCTGCCCATCAACCTGGAGCGCGATGGCACCAAAGTGATCCTCAACGCGCGGCGCTAAAGTACAGAAGCCCGGACAGCAAAGAAGCCCGGACAACGAGTGTCCGGGCTTGTGGGTGGTTTGCCCCTCGGGCTATTCGGGCGCTTCCTACTCCAGCGAGGTGACGGCGCGCTGGTAGGAGAGAATCTGGTACTGCTTCTCCACGGCGGGGAAGGCAGGCGGTGGGGTATCGGTGACTCGCTGGTCGAAGTTGCGGTTCATCAGGAAGCCGTTCTCCACCGTACCATCGGGGAGGGCGCTTCCAAAGGTGCCGTTGTTCTTGACAATGTAGCCGCCGATCAGGTTGAAGACACCTGCCGCACGGGTCGAGGGGTTGGTGGCGTTGAAGGTGTTGTAGGCCATACAGATCGCATGCACCGACACATTGGTCAGAGCCGTCCCTCCGTCGTCGGTATCGGTGATGCGCATATTGCCCGCCACAAGCCCCATCATCCCACTCTGGGCGGTCGCTGCCGCTGCCGTGGAGAGGATATTGTTAGCGTTGGTGCTGTTGCTAATGAGATTGCGGTAGACAATCCCTCCGTTGATATTGATGCCCTTGGTCTGCTCGGTGGCGATCAGCATTCCCCACTGGCGGCTAACAACCCCATTGACCATAATGCTATTGGCAATCGTCCCTGCAAGTCCGCCCCGCATCGAGCCGGTCTGCTCCCCGATATCGCCATTGACATAGATAACCCCATTGGGGACACCTGAGTAGGTCGTCCCGGAGCTATAGGTCCAGGTGCCGCCGTTGTCCCATGCCGCGTTGGTATTGTTGCGCTGGTAGACATAGACATTGGTGGTGTTGCTTCCGGGGATCATATCAATGACAGTCTTGATGTCTTTTTGAGTGCTGGCATTGTACTGGATGACCTGAATCTGTTGGCTCGTATCCCCGAGGCCTGGTGCATAGGTACCACCGAGCTGGTCGAAGGTCTTGAGGAACATCTCCTTGACATCACCATTGATATAGATTCCCGCTGTCGGGGTTCCGACACCGGGAATCTGGACACCGACTGAGGTAATCGCGGTTGCATTTCCTAGAGCCGCCACTCTCTGGTTGGTGTTGGCAACAGGCATCGGCACCAGGGGCACCCCGGTCTGGGGCGCGACTGCTGCTGCGGTGACATTGGTCCAGCGGCTGCTACTGGGCGTGCTCAGGCTCGTGCCGGTCGATGTCTTTCGGTACCACTTGAGCTGGCTAGCGGTCATGGCGGTGGTGAAGTAGTCGGTGTCGGCGTAGGTGAAGATACGCGAGCTTGTCGCCGCGACCATGCTGGTCCAGATGATGCTCAGGGTCGCGGCGGGGTCCACTGCGGTTCCCGCCGTGTTCACGCCATTGACATGGACAGGGCCTTGGAAGCGTGTGAGGCCCGTCACCCACCAGGAGGTCGGGCAGGTGTCGCTGAAGTAGGCGTAGCGCGAGAACGAGTTCTGGCGCACAAAGATGCGGCTGAGGAAGGTAAAGCCCATGTACTCGCCGCGGCTCTCGATCGCGTACATCTTCCGTGCGCCCGTGCTGTTGCTCGAAAAGGGGTAGAAGCGAACGTAGATATCACCGGGCTGCTGGGGGATCGAGGCGAGCTGGTTGACCGTGGGCCCTTGGCTGAAGGTCAGCTTGGTCCAGCCGGTTGCTTCCGTCCCGTTGTAGAAGCTTGCGACACTTCCCGGTGAGAAGGCAGCCGTGTTGGTGGGTGCGGTGGTCTGCTGGACAAGCCACTGGATCGCGAGGCGGATTCCTGTTTCGGAGAGAACCTCGGCCTGGAAGCGGTTGCCGCGCTGGTTGGCCTGGGAGAGCTGGTTATGAGAGTCCTCGCTCAGGCTTCCATTGAATACCTGGGCATTGTTGAGCCCTTGGATCGCCCCGACGATCACCATGGAGGTAACCCCGAGGAGAACCAGCATTGTACCCACCATCGCCATGCCCTCTTCAGGCTTGCGTGTGGAGCGACGAGATCGTTTTTTGGTTAAGTGCGTCATTTTACTATTCAAATCTTCTTTTGATAAATACTAGCCAATCGGAACCGGTGTTGGCTTGGGCGTCGGTGTGGGCGTCGGGGTTGGCACCGGCGACGGAGTAGGTGTGGGTGTGGCCGGCTTGGGTGTTGGGGTCGGTGTGGGCACCGGCGTGGGCGTGGCTGGCTTGGGCGTGGGGGTCGGCGGTCCGGGCGTGGGTGTGGGCGTCGGCACCGGGGTCGGAGTCGGTGTGGGCGTCGGCACTGGGGTCGGCGTCGGCACCGGCGAGGGCGTCGGAGTCGGCGTGGGCGTGGGCGTGGGCACCGGGGTCGCGTTGTTGGGCTGCGGAACCAGGTTCGCATCGGTGGGGTAGGGGACGGTCACCGACGAGTACAGGGCGGAGTTTGCCATGTAGACCGTGCGGCCCGAGACCCGGTTGACCAGGTTGACCCCATCGGAGCTATCGTTGGTCTGCTCTCGGCCCGGATAGGCATAGTCGCCACAGACCACCTTGATGATCACGCTACGCTTGGAGCCGGTTGTACGGGTAAACGAGACCGCGTTCCATGCCGTGGAGACATTGCTGGTCAGCAGGCGCTGCTCGGTGCGGACGCCATTGACATAGCGCCAGAGCCACAGACATGTCCCGTAGCCGGAGTTCGAGGTCCCGTTGGGGTTGCCCCGAAAGACCAGGGTCGTATTGGTAATGCTCGTGACCGAGCGGTCCATGGGCTGGAGCGCACCGCTCAGCGAGACCGTCACCCCCGTGCCGCTCTGGACACTCGCGCTTCCTGATGCAGGGGCTAGGACATACATCGCCGTGTTGAGCTGGCTGGACCAGCCAGCCTCGCTGTTGGTGTTGTTGGAGATGTAGTTGCTCGCCGCGCCCATCGCGCTGTTCCAGGCTACCCCCGCTACCGCAACGGTATCGAGAGGTAAAACAACCCCATAGGACTCCTCAATCTCCAGGCTCAGGTACTGCTGGATGCGGCTTGCTTCACGAGATGCCGTCAGCCCCGAGCTGAGCTTTGAGACCGTGCGGCTGGAGTTGACAAAGAGCTGCATGGCGGCCATGAAGATCAGTGCCATAAGCGCCGAAGAAAAGCCCACCTCGGTTAAGGTGAAGCTTTTTCGGGCCTTCTTGAGAGAAAAGGGTTGACGTTTTTTCATTATTGCACGAGGGTTTTTGAGATAAGCGTACTGGCGGAGTAGTGGTGCATCTGGCTCACACCACCCCAGCCCCACCACTGCACCGTGACTGTCACACGGATTAGGTTGTAGGAGGTGGTACTTCCTGTGGTGACAACACTCGGGGTGAAGGGCTCGATAAAAATATAGCCACGCGGGCGGGTCGCGCTGGTCGTGTCTTGAGTCCCCGACGAGGTCATCCCCCCCGGGAAGTAGCGCCAGAGGTTGTCTGTCGTGGTGAACTCGACCGTGGTAGAGACATCCCCGTTGGCGTTATTAAGAGGCGCAGTGCCCGTCCCATCGATGATCATGAGCCCATTTTGGTTGAGCTGGCTCCCTTCGATGTTGGAGTAGCCCGCCTCTTGAAGCTGGGCGATCTTGTGCATCACCAGCATCTGGGCCTGGTTGAACTCGGAGGCGTAGCGCACCGAGCGCGCCATGATCGGCAAGGTCATCCCCGCCAAGACAATCATGGAGCTGAGGATCATCATGGCGAGCATCACCTCGAAAAAGGTAAAGCCGCGTGGGTGACGTCTTGTGTGATGGCTGCGTTGAGTTCGGATAGACATGATCGTATTGTTAATTTTGGGAGGGAAGAGGTATTTCGGTTAGGGCTATTTCACCTTGGCAAAATACCTGTTTTTGGTAAGATTACGGGCTGTTTTTATGTTCTTTGTCACTATCTGTTGATATTAGATACTATTTAATGAGGCTTTAATGGTAAGGCCTGAGGGCTCCAAAAACAAGATGTAGGTCCGGGGAGGTATCATAAAGACATGAGTGATATCCTTCCCGACACGAGCCAGGGCACCCCGGCCTACGTGTCCGACTACCTGAGCAAGCTGACTGCACTGCTGGCCGCGATCGACACGACCCAGGTTGCAGCGACTGTCGAGCTGCTCTTGGACTGCTGGCAGAACAACCGACGGCTGGTCTTCTGTGGCAATGGGGGCTCCGGCTCGACCAGCACACACATGGTCTGCGACTTTCAGAAAAATATCTGGCTCGACGGTGGCAAGCCCTTTGAGGTGGTCTCCCTGACCGACTCGCCTGCGCTCCTGCTGGCCTGGGGCAACGACACGGACTTCACCAATGTCTTTGCAGGGCAGGCACGGACCTGGCTGCGCAAAGACGATGTCCTGATCGCGATCTCGGGCTCGGGGAACTCGCAGAATGTCCTGGAGGCGGTGAAAGTGGCCAAAGAGGTGGGCGCGACTACCGTGGGGCTCTGTGGCTACGGCGGAGGGAAGCTGGCCGGGGTGAGCGATATCGCCCTCGTGGCGGACCTACGCAACATGCAGCTGGTCGAGGATGTGCACATGGTGCTCTGCCACGTGCTCTTCTCCGCCCTGCGCGACCGGATCAAGGGGCTACTCGCCGCGTGAGGCGCGCTGTCTTCCTGGACCGCGATGGGGTCCTCAATGTCTACCTCCCCGGCGACTACGCCAAGACTCCCGACGAGCTAACGCTGCTGCCGGGAGTCGGGGCGGCGGTGGCACGGCTCCAGGGTGCGGGCTTTCTGACGATCCTAATCTCCAATCAGCAGGGAGTCGCCAAGGGGCTGATGACCCAGAGCGATCTGGAGGCGGTCACGGCCAAGCTCCGCGCCGAGGTGCCGCTCGATGCGGTCTACTACTGCCCGCACCTCAAGGACGAGCACTGCGCCTGCCGCAAGCCCAAGCCGGGGATGCTCCTGCAAGCGGCGCAGGAGCACGGGATCGACCTCGCTCAGTCCGTCTTTATCGGCGACACCCCCACCGATGCCCAGGCCGCACAGGCCGCCGGTGTCCCCTTTATCCTCGTGCTGACCGGACAGACCAAGACCGCCGAGGGCTTTGTGATCGAGCCCGCCGCCACGGTCGCCAGCCTAGACGCCGCGGTGGACTGGGTGCTCGGCTAGCGTCCCCCCGATCAGAACGGGGGGGCTAGAGAGCCTGCGGCTGGGAAGGCCTTCGGCCATAAAATTTTTGCATGGTTTTATCAGATTTTGGGGTGCTGAGCCGTTATAGGGACGTGGAATCTACTCGTCGAAATCATACGGAAATTGCCCTGCACATTGTCTGGACAACTTGGAAACGAATGCCTCTGCTGGCAGATGAGTCTTTGGAGCGCTGTGTCTGGCGAACGGTTCAAGCTGAAGCGGAGAAGTGCAAGTGTACGGTTCTCGCCATTGGAGGAATGCCGGATCATGTCCACCTTGTCCTGATTCAGCCTCCGACCATTACTCTGGCAAAACTACTCAACCAGGTCAAAGGTGTCTCTTCCTCGGTGGCACGCGAACATTTGGGGAGTGAGCAGTTCTTCCGTTGGGCCAATGGCTATGCCGCATTCTCTCTGAGCCGCCCGCACTGTAAAGAGGTGGTCGCCTATGTGCTTCGCCAAAAAGAACACCATGCAGATCAGAACCTCTGGCAAGACTGGGAGTGGACCCCACCCATGTACACCCCAAATACCCCCTCCCCCATGGCCGATTCTATGGCCGAAGGCCTTCCCAGCGGAGCCTGCGACGCTCGTTGACGCCCCGCTCTAACCGGGGCGATACCTCCAACCGGCGGGACAAGCAGGTACAATAGCCCATGTCTGCGCCGATTCGTTTCTGGGGAAGGGTGGTCTCGCTACGCCCACGGCTGGTCTTGACCAAGTTCGAGGGAAGTACCGAGGCGAGCTGTCCGGGGTACATCCTAACCCTGGAAGGGACCCTGACCGAGGGAAGCGCACCGCCGGTAGGGAGCACGTTTACCGTGGCGATTGGCCCGGCGACCATGCAGAACCGCGAGCTCGCGCTTGGGGACCTGCTCCGCGGCGATGCCCACCCGGTCCCCGATGGCCTCCCCGATGTCCCCGCGCAGCTGTATAAAGTGGGGGTTCTGCGGCTGATCGCCCGCACGGAGACCGAGATTCCGCTCGATCCCCCGCGCACCGACTCCCCCCTGAGCCCCGATGACGTCGAGAGAGCCCCCCGGCGGGCGCTGGCGATCAAGTGCTTGCTCTCGGAGAGAGGCGGCTGCCGCGACTGCTCCCATGCCGTCTTAGCGTGTGTCGTGCGCCTCACCGACCCGCGCAACTACCGAACCGGGCGCTGGAGCCAGGTGCCTGCCTGCCTTGGCCCCGAGAGCTGCCCGCACTTTATTCCGCGCGAGGATTAGGGTACAATGGAGCCACGATGACAGGCAGTGCCGTTTATAACCTCACTTTTACCCGCGAGATGATGGAGACTCCGATCCTCGGAACTATCGCGCGGCGTTTTCGTATCTCCCTTACCATCCGCCGGGCGATGCTCTCCGAAGAGGGGGGCGCCGCGGAGGTGGCTTTCTCCGGCCCATCGGAAGAGATCGAGCGGGCAATCGCGGACCTTCAGACCTTTGGAGTCACCACCCAGGGCCCGCTCGAGACCCTGGTCGGAGCTAGCACCGGAGCCATCCAGAACCCGGGGCGTGGTACCTAGCCCCCCAAGAGCACAAGGAGAAGCCGGGGCTCTCCCCGGCTTTCCTTATTTTTACTGATTTTTCTTGAGTGTGGAACGCTCAGGTAAATTCTGATGTATAAAGAACTGAAGCTATGACTAGATTTACCGAAGAGGCCCTGCGGGCATTTCTTGATAACCAGGGAGGCATCTCTCGGTTCTGGCAGCCCGCCGCCGATGTTCACGAAACCGACGGCGAGCTCGTTATTAAGCTTGAGCTTGCCGGAGCGACCATCGAGACCCTCTCGGTGACCCTCTCCGGTGACGGGCGGCACCTGACGGTCTCAGGGGCACGCGGGGAGAGCCCGGCGGAGCGCCGGCTGGTCTGCCACCAGCTGGAGATCTACTTCGGGCCCTTCGAGAGAACCTTTGAGATCCCCGATGATTTTCGTGTGGAGCGAGAGGGGATCACGGCGACGCTGAAAAATGGCTTCTTGACCATTCGCTTGCCCGAGCGAGCACGTGTCCCCACACGGAGCATTCCGATCTCGCAAGAGTAAGCTGAGTTGGTGAGAGTAGAGGGAGTAAAGACAAAATGGACGAGAACACAGAAGAGATGAACGATGGGCTGGAGAATGTCTTTGATCAGCTCAATACCGAGACCCAGGGGACACCGACGATCCCTGAGGTGCTCAACCTCCTGCCCCTGCGCGATGCCGTGATCTTCCCGGTCCTGGTCGCGCCGATCGTGGTGGGACGAGAGCCCTACATGCGCCTGATCTCGGACTCGGTGCGCGATGGGAGCCGCCTGATTGGGATTGTCACCCAGCGCGACCCCGGCACCGAGCGCCCGACGCCTGCCGATGTCTACCCGACCGGTGTCGTGGTGACCATCCGCATGATGAACCGGGGACGAGACACCACCCAGCTCCTAGTTCAGGGCATCCAGCGCTTCCATATCCAGGAGATCCTCCAGGAAGAGCCCTACCTGCGCGCCCGGATCAAGGTCTGTGACGAGCCCGCTGAGCTGACCGACGAGGAGAACCTGGAGGTCGAGGCACTGCGGCGCGAGCTCGCAGGGACCTTTACGCGGATTGTCGAGCTCAGCAACGACATGCCCGACCACTTCAAGGAGATCGAGCAGGTCACCCCGGTTGGCACCATGACCGACATGATCGCCGCACACGCCCACCTCAACACGGCGGAGAAGGCCCAGATCCTAGAGACCCTGCCCCTGGTCGAGCGGATGCGGGCCCTGCACGCCATGCTCCTGCGGGAGGCGCAGATCATGGAGCTGGGAGCGAGCATCCACAACCAAGCCGCTGGGGAGATGAGCAAGGCCCAGCGCGAGTACTACCTGCGCGAGCAGCTCAAGGTGATCCACAAGGAGCTCGGGGAGGGCGATGAGCGTGGCCGGGATGTCGAGGAGCTCCGTGAGCGCCTCGATGCCGCACAGCTTCCCGCCGAGGCCCGCAAGGAGGCCGACCGTGAGCTGGAGCGCATGAGCCGCATGGCCTTTGGTGCCCCGGAGTACACGGTCGCCCGGACCTATCTGGACCTGATGGCGAGCCTACCCTGGGCAAAGTCCACCGACGACAACCTCGATATTCCTCACGTGAAGGAGGTCCTCGACGACGACCACTACGGTCTTGAGAAGATCAAGGATCGCCTGCTGGAGTTTCTGGCGGTGCGCAAGATCAAGCAGGAGCGCGGCGAGCCTGTGCGCCAGCCGATCCTTTGCTTTGTCGGGCCTCCTGGGGTGGGAAAGACGAGCCTGGGACGCAGTATCGCCCGCGCCATGGGACGAGAGTTCTACCGGCTCTCTCTGGGCGGGGTGCGCGACGAGGCGGAGATCCGGGGCCACCGGCGCACCTATATCGGGGCGATGGCGGGGCAGATTGTCACGGGGCTCAAGCGCGCCGGGACCAACAACCCGGTCTTCCTGCTCGATGAGATCGACAAGCTCGCCCACGACCACCGCGGCGACCCGAGCTCGGCGCTTCTGGAGGCACTCGACCCCGAGCAGAACACGACTTTTCGGGACAACTACCTGGACACGCCGTTTGATCTCTCCAACGTCCTCTTTATCACCACAGCCAATGGGCTGGACACGATCCAGGGGCCGCTCCGCGACCGCATGGAGATTATCGAGCTGACGGGCTACACGGAGCAGGAGAAAGTCGCGATCGCGCGCCAGCACCTGGTTCCCAAGCAGCTACGGGAGCACGGGCTGACCACGGATCAGGTGACGGTCACCGACGAGGCGCTCTATGCGCTGGTTCAGGGCCACACCCGGGAGGCCGGTGTCCGAAGCCTGGAGCGCCAGGTGGCAGCGGTCTGCCGCAAGGTAACCCGCAGCTTCGCCGAGGGGCGCACCGAGCCCTTGACAGTCACCCGCGCCACGGTTGAGGAGTATCTGGGGGCTCCGCGCTTTGAGTTTGAGGAGCTGGACGACCGCACGAGCATTCCGGGGGTCGCGACCGGCCTGGTCTGGACTCCCGTGGGCGGCGATGTGATCTTTATCGAGGCCCAGAAGATGGAGGGCTCCAAGACCCTTCAGCTCACCGGCCAGCTGGGCGATGTGATGCAGGAGTCTGCCAAGGCGGCCCTGAGCTACATCCGCGCCAATGCCACCGAGCTGGGGCTGCCGGCCAACTTCTGGAACGAGACCGAGCTTCATATCCATGTCCCTGCAGGGGCCACACCGAAAGATGGGCCATCGGCGGGGGTGACCATGACCACGGTCATGACCAGCCTGCTCACCGGGCGGCGTGTCAAGCCACGGCTCGCCATGACCGGGGAAGTAACGCTCACCGGGCGTGTCTTGCCGGTGGGCGGGATCAAGGAGAAGGTTCTGGCGGCCAAGCGCTCGGGGGTCACCACCGTGATCCTGCCCGCGCGCAACCGTAAGGACCTGGAGGAGGATATCCCCGCCGAGCTACGGCAGGGCATGACCTTCCACTTCGCCGAGAGTGTCCGCGATGTCTTGGAGCTGGCCCTTGAGCCCACGAACAAGGCACGGCGGATTCGGGTGAAGGCAAGCCCGGAGAAGCCCGCGGCCAAGCCCGTGCCCGTACCGACCGCGCCGCTCCCCGAGCCGCTCCAGCAACCCAGCGTCCCCCCCGCTCGCGCCTAGCCGCCTCCGTTCCCTTAGGGGGCTTGCTTGATATTCCTGAGACGCTCCGGCCAGACAAAGGTCGGGGCGTCTTTTGGGTTGTAGCCTTCCATGTGCCCGGTGAGCCTTGTCGCGGGCTTGGTGTACTTGAGCACCGTGTCCCCAAAGACCTCACGGCAGAGCGCCGCAAGCCCTGGGTCGTACTCGATCAGCTCCGCGCGGGTATTGACATGGTTGTGGTCGTGGTCGTTCTCCCGGTTGTTGTCGAACCAGGACTGCACGCCCTCCGCAAAGTACTCATGGTGGTTGGTGGAGGCGTACTTGCCCTTCCAGAGCCCCGCCTTCATGGCGCTCTCGTAGCAGGCCTTCACACGGGAGTCGAAGGTCTTGTCCACGCGCACCATGCCCCGCAGGTGGATATTGTGGGCGAACTCATGGATCAGGATATTCTCTGCGGCGTAGGGGTCGCCCGGATAGCCCAAGAGATTCTCCTCTGCACAGGAGCAGAGCGGGTCGGTCTCGCTCCCACCGAGCCCGCGCGCACGCCGGTCCCAGAAATCTTTTGGCATGAGCCAAGCAAAGTCGGGCTGGTCTGTGGTGAACTCATTGTAGGCAAGGATGCACATTCGTGAGCCGCTGGCGATCATGGCATCACGGACATCGGGGCGCTTGGCGAGCAAGAGATTGACGAGGTAGGCCGCCTCCTTGAGCGCGTAGTCATTGACTTTCTCCGATGCCACAATCGGGTAGCCATTGGCACTGATGTATTTTTTGTAGAACGCCGGTGCCTTGAGCGCTGCGGGTGGCGCGGTAATCGCACTAATCGCTGGGGGAGCTTTTTGGAGCCGAGCCGCAAGGCGCTTGAGGTACTCGTCGGCCTTGGGGTTTGCGAGGGTCTTCTCGATCCATGCCGGGGAGATCGCCTCCAAGGCACTCTGGTGGGTGAGTGTATTGGCGATTAGCTGGGCCGCGTACTCGTTGTTGGTCTTCTCCAGCTCGCTTGCCAGTGCAGCTACCCCACGCTCGCGCTGTCCCAAGACAACCAGGGCGTGTGCCGCCGTGATACGGTTGGTCACGGAGCTATCGGTGAGAAGCGGCTCCAGGCTCGCCTTGGCGGGCAGTGCGGCCTTCCCGAGGACCACGCAGCCGAGCGCCCCCCAGTAGCGCACGAGCGCATCTGGCGAGGCGAGTGCTTTTTGTAGCGTGGGAAGGTTCTTCACGTTGCGCTCGGTCGCTAGAAACGCGGTGTCCAGCACTTTGGTTCGGTTCAGAGGGTAGTCGGCGATGGCTTTCTGGGGAGCGAGCTCCGCAAACATCGGCTCAGGGATAATTCCCGTATCGCGGGTATCGAGCATGGTCTGCTTGAGCCGTCCCCGGAGCACCGCTAGGCGCGCTGCTTGACTGGGCGCCCCCGCGAGGTTTTTGAGCTCCCAGGGATCGGTCTGGAGATCGAAGAGCTCCTCCGTGGCCTGCGGCCCCTCCCAGAGCGCCTTGTGGTAGCCCGTGAGTGTCCCCGCTTGCCAGGCCTTCTGCCACGCGGCCCAGCCGGGCATGGTTAGCTGGTAGTAGCTGTATGGGGCGGCGGCCAGGTGCGGCAGGAAGCGCCGGATGTACTTGTAGCGGCCATCGGTGATCCCGCGGCGCATCCCGTAGAGCTCATCAAACCGGTCGGCATAGAGAAAGACATGAGCATCAGGCTGAACAGCGACCCGTTTGCTTCCCAAGAACGCCCTTCCTTGCATCTGTGCGGGCTTGGGCTGGCCCAGGAGCGAGAGCAAGGTGGGGGCAAAGTCCACAAAGGCGACCGGCTCGTGCACCCGCTGGCCAGGCATAAACGGGGAGAGTGACCGCCATTTTTTCGGCACACGCACCATCAAGGGAATCCGGACACCGGTCTGCTCTAAGTAGCGCTTACCGCGTGGAGTCGGGCCGCCGTGGTCGGCGTAGTAGAAGACAATGGTGTTCTCGGCCTGCCCACTGCGCTCCAGCTCATCGAGCTTCTCTCCCACTTGCTTGTCCATTGCGCTGATCGTGTCGTGGTAGATCGCCCAGTCCGAGCGCATCTCCGGCAGGTCCGGGACATAGGGCGGCAGGAAGAGAGTCTTGGGATCGAGGCGCGGTATCTGTGGGATCAGGCCCTTGTCCCGGTTGCTCTGGACTTTTTCGGGAAAGAGATTGCTCTCGTGGCTGATCTCGATATTGAAGACCGCGAAAAACGGCTTGCCGCTAGGGCGGTTTTTATAGTGCGCTCTATTCGACGATACATCCCAGAGTGCGGTGTCGTTCCCCTTGATGTTGTAGTCGGTCTTGGCGTTGTTGGTACAGTAGTAGCCTTGCTCGCGCAGGTAGGAGACATAGGGCTTGTAGGCCGCTGGGATGACATGTCGGCTGCGCATGTGCTGGGTGCCCATGGTGGGGGAGTAGGCCCCCATGAGCAGGGTTGCCCGCGCCACCGCACAGACCGGGGCGTTGGAGTAGGCGCTCTCAAAGACAGCGCTCTCCTTCGCCAGCGCGTCGAGCCGTGGCGTCTTTGCCTCTTTGTTGCCGTAGCACCCGAGCCACTGCGCGGAGTTGTCCTCGCTGACAATCCATAAAATATTGGGCCGCTCGGGCTGCTGCGCCTGTGCGTGCGCAACACTGCTGAGGCTTGCCAAGGCAGCGAAAACATAACCGAGTACGCGCATGGTGGATGTGGTGCAAGCCCGGATGGAAATCATCCGGCTATGGGGCGCGTTCGCGCCGCCTCCTCGTTCCTCGTCGGTAAAATTTTGAGCGAAGCGAACGGCCGAAGGCCCCATAGCCCCACGTTCACCGTGCGGGAAATCGTAATGTGTTTTCATTTGGCAGGAGCCTCCGTAATGGGCCACTCGGGCAGGTCGGTGCGCTCGGTGCGGAAGAGGTCTTTGGCACGCTGCACGAGCGCAGGGTTACTCTGGGCGAGGTTGCGGGTCTCACCGGGATCGCTTGCGAGGTCGTAGAGCTCGACTGGGGCATCGAGGCGCTTGGTGCGAAGCGCCTTCCAGCGCGCGTCCATGACCACCGCCTGCGAGAAGCCACCCTCGTGAAACTCCCAGTAGAGTGTCTTGTGCGCCCGCTGCCCTGGCTTGCCCAGCAAGGTCGGCAAGAAGCTAATCCCATCGGTCTTGGGGGGCAGGGGGGCTTCTATGAGCGTGGTCAGGGTGGGGAAGAGATCGGCGAAGGAGCTGACATGGCTGCTCTGCGTTCCCGGAGCGACCTTGCCCGGCCAGCGCGCGATGGTCGGGACCCGAATGCCACCGTCGTAGAGGTCGCGCTTGAGGCCACGGAACGGGCCACTGGCCGCAAAGAGCGCGGGGTTGTTGGCGCCCTCACGGTGGTGGCCGTTGTCGCTGGTAAAGAGCACGAGCGTGTTGTTGTCTATCTTGAGCCGCTTGAGCAGAGCAAAGAGCCGCCCCATGTCGGCATCGAGCCGAGCAACTGTCGCAGCGTGCGCTTTATCGGGGGCGGGCCAGGGCTTGTCGGCGAAGGTACCCAGCTCGGGAACCTCTTGGCCGTTGCCCGTGCCACGGGTCGCCTCGTTGTTGGCGTGGGGCGTGATGAGCGACCAGTAGAGAAAGAACGGCTGCTTGTGGTGCGCCTCTACCCACTTGAGGGCTTCGTCGGCCAGGAGATCGGGGGCGAAGTCGCACTTTTCGCCCGCCCAGCCCGCGCCGGTCTTCCACTGCGCCTCGGGGCAGGCGGGGTGCTTCACATTGCGCAGCGCGACCCGCTTCTCCCCACGTAGCAGAAAGGGCGGGTAGGGGTTGTGGGCGTGGGTCTGATTGAGGTAGCCGAAGAAGTGGTCGAAGCCCTTGTTGGTTGGGATACCCTCTTCGCCCTCGTTGGCGAGGCCCCACTTGCCGACCAGCGCCGTGGCATAGCCTGCGGATTTTAGCGCCTCTGCCACCGTCAGATCGCTTTTTCGGAGCAGCTGCGCCGCTGGGTTGGTCGGCCCAGCGTTGCCCCGAACCCGCGTGTGGCCGGTGTGGAGCCCCGTCATCAGGACCGAGCGCGACGGCGCACAGACCGGCGCTCCGGCGTAGAAGTGGGTCAGCTTCATCCCCTCCGCCGCCATCGTATCGAGATGCGGTGTCGGGATGAGCTTCTGGCCAAAGCAGCCTAGCTCGCCGTAGCCTAGGTCGTCGGCGAGGACAACGATAATATTGGGTTTCATGGTTTTGGAAAAAGAGTATAGCACTCCGCTTGGAGGAGCGGCCCCTCGACAATTGTCTGAAAGTCGCTGCGCTGGGCTACTTCCTGGGCGGGGATGTAGATCTGGGCGTAGTGCCTTGCCGCATCCGCAATAGTCGCGCCAAAGACAACTCGGTCCAGCTCCGCCCAGAGAAGGCTCCCCATGCACATCGGGCAGGGCTCACAGGTCGAGTAGAGCGTAAAGCCCGCGAGGGAAGGGCTCTGCCGCTGCTGACAGGCGAGCCGCACGGCGAGCAGCTCCGCATGAGCGGTGGGATCGTTGTTCTCGGCGACCTGGTTGACCACCTGAAGCAGAACCGTGCCCGTCGCCGAGTCAACGATCCGCGCCCCAAAGGGCGTTTCGTAGGGCTTTGTGAAGGCGATCAGCTCCAGGAGGTGCTCGGCATCCGTTTGCATTTTAGGTGGCGCTCTCCCGCTCAATCACGACCGATGTAATCGTCCCCGTGAACACATCGCTCTGTTTGTAGGCAACGACTTTCCCCCCGGTATCGCTTCCCACATCCAGGCCATCGGTGGGGAGTGTCGCCAGCGGCCCGTTTCCCACCGCCTCCCCGATACGCGTGCCATCCAGGCTCAGCTGGAGCGCACCGTTTTTCGTCACCTCCACCCGCGCTGTATGGGCTCCCATCACGGTCTCTGGTGTCGCCACGCGGGTTACCCCAGCCTTGGTGCGAAAGGCAAAGACCAGCTTGCCGTCCTCCAGGAAGAGGGAGTAGCCCAGCGCCGAGCCTCCTTGTGCGACAATCACCCCGTCGCGTGCCGTCTTGGTGTCGAAGCTCGCGGTGATGGTGAAGGCTCGGTTGGCGATTGCGGGTGCCTCGGCCCGGTCGAGATGCTCGCCTGCCTTGAGCGTGAAGCGTGTCTTGGTTGAGGTTTTCTCCGCCGCGCCTTTCTTGCCGCGCCAGCCACCCAGCGGGAGGACATTGGCACGCGCGGCCCAGGCATCCCACTTTGCCGCCAGGGCCGTGACTCGCCCCGTCTCGCGGGAGGCGAGGTTTGTCCGTTCGCTGCGGTCCCTCTCGATATCGTAGAGCTCCCAGGGCTGGTTTTCTTTTGCGACTGCCTTCCAGCGCCCCTCACGGATGGCGCGGTTGCCCTCGTGCTCCCAGAAAAGAGGCTGTGTCCGAGCGAGCGGCTTGCCCAAGAACGCGGGGCGCAGGCTGACCCCCTCCATGGGCTTGACCTTACCCGTGGGGTAGCGAGCGCCACTGACATCGACCACGGTGGCCATGATGTCGATCAGGTGCCCCGGCTGCGACTCCCACGCTCCGTTGCGGCGACGCGGAATCCCGGTGGGCCAGTGGGCGATCAGGGGGGTCGAGATGCCTCCCTCATGGGTGTAGTGCTTGTACTCGCGAAACGGCGTGTTCTGGAGCCAGGCCCACGACTGTCCACAGTACCAGTCCGATGTCGGGGCACTCGGGTCGCCCTGTGTCCTTCCGTTTGGCCCGGACTCTGCATTGCCTCCGTTGTCGCTCATAAACAAGATCAGCGTGTTGTCCAGCTCGCCCCGCTCTTTGAGGGCGGCCACGAGTGTCCCTACTGCTTTATCCATGTGCCAGACACACGCCGCGTAGGTCGCCATAAGGTGGTCGAAGCGGTCTTTCTCCGTCTCGCTCAGGCTCTCCCAGGCCGCAACCGTCTCGGGGCGGGGCGCGAGTGTCCAGTCAGGCTCCGCCAGCCCGAGCTGTTTTTGTCTTGCAAGGCGGTCCTCGCGCAGCCTGTCCCAGCCCGCTCGGTACTTGCCGCGGAATCGTGCGATATCCTCCGCGGGGGCTTGGAGCGGAAAGTGCGGCGCGTTGTGGGCGAGATAGAGAAAAAACGGCTTCTTGGCGGCGCGTGCCTCGTCGATAAACGTAATCCCGTACTCGGTCCAAAGATCGGTCGAGTACCAGCTCTTGGGGAGCGGCGGGTTGGGCTGGCCATTGAGAAAGAGCTTCGCCTTCTCATCACCCGGCTGGTAGAAACCCCCTGCGGCGGCACTCAGCGAGCGCTCAAAGCCGCGCTTCCAGGGCACCACCCCCAGGTTCTGCCCGACATGCCACTTGCCACACATAATCGTGAAGTAGCCCGCTGGTCCTAGCACCTCTGCCAGGGTCGCGCACTGGTCATTGAGGTGCCCGGAGTAGCCTGGAAGCCCCTTGTCCTCCACCATGTGCCCGACGCCCGCTTGGTGGGCATAGAGCCCCGTGAGCAGTGTTGCCCGCGTCGGGCAGCAGCGTGCGGTGTTATAGAACTGTCGAAAACGCACTCCATCTCTGGCCAGCGCATCTAGGTTGGGGGTTGGAATCTCCGAG
Source organism: Armatimonas rosea (assembly GCF_014202505.1). NCBI lineage: Bacteria > Bacillati > Armatimonadota > Armatimonadia > Armatimonadales > Armatimonadaceae > Armatimonas > Armatimonas rosea. The sequence continues at coordinate 1,645,686 of NZ_JACHGW010000001.1, forward strand.
CCGTAGCAGCCAATATCGGCAAAGCCCATGTCGTCCACAAGAATCACGATGATATTTGGCTTGTTTTGTTGCCAGGACGGAGAACGCCCTAGAGCCCCACGTTTATCGTGCGGGAGGATGGTTTCATTTTTCATTTTTCAAAATTCCAGCGTTGGGATTTTCCTTGGGTTGGTTTGACCTCAATCCAATCCACGGTGAGCGGGGCTTTTTGTGCGGGGAGATATAGCCGTAGGATGCCCAAGGTGCCTTCGGCGGGCAGCGTGATAGTGAGCTCCTGCCACTCTCCCGTTGCCTGAAGCGTAAAGCCGACCGACTTTGCCTTGTCGGTGGCTTGCGGTGTCGGGAGCCACTCGACCTTGCCCGGGCCTCCGCCTGAACTCTTTACACGCAGAGAGACCGTCGTCGGGCCGCCGATTTTTCCTGCGGCGAACCCCAGAAACGGCGTGGGGCCAGCCCCTGTGACGGTAAGCGCGCCGTCTGTGACGACTGCCTCACAGCCACGTGCTTTCCAGCCTCCTAGGGGATCAACTGCAGGTGGGGCGGCGGCTTCGGGCTTTGCCTTTGTGTTGTAGGTGGGATTGGGGAGGGGCACGACTGCCTTGGTATCTTTGAGAAATCCCTCGATCAACGTATCCAGCTGCTTGACCCGCTCCGGTTGGCTGGCCGCGAGGTTATTGGTCTCGCTCAGATCGTCCTTGAGGTTGTAGAGCTGGTAGGCATGTGCGCCGTTTTCTCCTTGGTGGAAGAGCCGGATTAATTTCCAGTCGCCGGAGTGCACGGTGACGGCGGGCGGGAGCGTGTCGGGGACGTTGGGGCTGTGGGGAAAGAACGTGAAGATGGGCTTGGGCGCGAGCGCTTTTCCATTCAGAGCGCGGGCGATACTGCGCCCATCGAAGACTGGACTTGCTTCGGGCTTGAGCTTGAGTAGCTCCAGAAGTGTTGGGTAGAAGTCCGTGCTCTGGATAATGGCCTCGTCGTTGCGTGCTCCTGGTTTGGTGACTCCGGGCCAGCTCACGACACATGGGACACGAATCCCTCCCTCATAGACCGTCGCCTTTCCGCCTCGGAGCGGGGCATTGCTGGTGGGCGTGGTGCCGTCGACCGTGTTGTACATATTGCCGCCGTTGTCCGCGAGAAAGACAATCGCCGTCTTGTCTGCGATCCCCAGGCGATCCAGTGCGTCTAGGAGCTTGCCGATGCTGTCGTCCATGGACTCCACCATCGCGGCGTAGGTGGGGCTGCGCTGCGGGCTTTTCGGGTCTACCACCCCTTTGTACTTCTCGATCAGCGACTTCTTGGCATCGAATGGGGCGTGCACCGAGAACTGCCAGTAGTTGAGAAAGAACGGCTTGTCTTTGTGCTGCGTCATCCAGGCCACGGCCTCGTCGCCCATCCGATCCTCGATATGCTCGTTTGGTGTACGGGGCGAGAACTTGGGGAATTTCCACGGCGCGACAAAGCTTCCTGCGGGACCTGGGCCGGAGGTGTGCGGCAGATCCACCTCAAAGCCCTGCTGAAGCGGCGAGTACGGCTCCGCGCCTAGGTGCCACTTACCAAAGTGCGCTGTCGCGTACCCGGCAGACTTCAGCGTCTCTGCCAGCGTGACGTAGCTTGTATTCAGCCGCGTCGCACTCTCGCACTGCAAGGCCTTTGACGTCGCCGGAGCGCTTTTCTGCACCGATGCGGCCAGCTTTACCTCGGGCAGGTGACTGTTGGGGGCCGTAATCCCAATTCGGGCCGGGCTCTGTCCCGTCAGAATGCTCGCCCGCGTCGGGGAGCACAGCGGGCTCGCCGAGTACGCGCGTGAGAACACCATCCCGCGCTTGGCGAGGCGCAGTAAGTTCGGGGTCTTGTAGAGCTTTGTCTTGCCGTACAGCTCCGTATCTGCCCACCCCAGATCATCGGAGAGAATGAAGACGATATTGGGGCGATCCATTCCTAGGGTAGGAGGAACCATGGGGGGCATATCTAGTTTACTTTCTTGATTAGCACAACCCCATTGGAGTCACTGCCTTCGTCGCCGTAGATATGGGCGCGGAGGGTGTACGAGGCGCTGGGGTCGAAGCCTTCGAGCTTGAGGGTGTAGACATTGTCCTTGGTCGCGCCGCCCGTGAAGCCATGGTGTCGGTCGGTGGCGAGGGCGAGTGTCTCGGTGTTGCGAAAGACCTCCACTTTGTCGATATCCAGTCGCTCCCGGCCGCTGGTGTAGACAAATGTAATCTGGTAAGTCCCATTGCCGGAGATCAGCTTGGAGACGTCAAAGTCCACAGGGATCGCCTTGCGGTCGCCAACCTTGCCGGACTTCCACTCCCCGAGCTTGGTGCCGTATTGCTTGAATGGATTCGTCGGTGTTAGCGTCTCGAAGATCAGGCTGGTGCGCTTGCCGTCGGGTGCGAGCGTGATGGCCTTGAGGTCCTCGAAGCGCGCGACCGTGACCGTGCCCTTGAGCTCCGGGGAGCTGGCTGTGGGATCGGTGCCGTCGGTGGTGTAGCGCACCGTGCCGCCCTCGATCGGGCAGGTTGCGGTGACGGTGTCGCCGCTGTGCGTGAGCTCGGGCAGGGGCAGGCGGAAGTTCCAGCCGGAGTCGGTGTAGCGGACATACTGGCGCTTCATGCGCTCGGTGAAGTCCGGGAAGCGGCGCTGGGCCTGCGGGGTCCAAGCCACCTCGGCGAGGGCGGCGGCGCGGGGGAGGAGGTAGTAGTCGCAGTAGGCAGCGGGGCTGGGCTTCTTGATCTCGGGCTTGTGGAGGAACATGTCGGTCCAGAGGCAGCCCTGCACGCCAAGGATGTTCTTCTGCTGCGCCGCGTCCAGATTGGTGGGCATGGGGTCCCAGTCGTAGGCATTTTGCAGCGTGACGGGGTTGCTCCAGCCCGCGCCGGGGAGCTCCCCGCGGAGCTTGCTCTGCTGCATGTCGAAGTAGCAGCGCGTGGTCAGCGCCACCACGACCGGGTTGCCGCCCCGCGCCGCATCGCCCGCCGCCTTGGCATCGTTCCAGGCCATGATCCCCGCGGTCGTGCTGACCCCACAGCGCAGGATCTCGTTCCAGCCCAGAATGCGCTTGCCTTTCTTGGCGAGCATCCCCTCGACCTCGCGGGTCATCCAGCCCTGGAGCGCTTTCTCATCGGCGAGCCCGAGCTCGGCTTTCTTTTTCTGGCAGTCCGGGCAGGCCCTCCACTTGCTGTACTGCGCCTCATCGCCGCCGATATGGATATACTGCGACGGAAAAAGCGCGCAGAGCTCGTCGAAGACATCTTTGAGAAACGCCCAGGTAGTGGACTTCCCCGCGCAGTAGAGATCGTCGGAGATGAAGTGGACAGTGGGCATCGTGTGCTGCTTGCCGGTGCAGGCGAGCCACGGATAAGCACAGACCGCCGAGAGCGTGTGGGCGGGGAGCTCGATCTCGGGGACAATCGTGATATTGCGTGCCGTGGCGTAGGCGACCATCTCCTTGATATCGGCCTGGGTGTAGAAGCCGCCCTCGCGCGCCGCGCCCTCGCCGCGAAAGCCCCCGATCTGGGTGAGCTTGGGGTATTTTTTGATCTCCACCCGCCAGCCCGCATCGTCGATCAGGTGCAGGTGGAGAACATTGAGCTTGTGGGCAGCCATGATGTCTAAGAAGTGCAGGACATAGGCCTTGTCCATAAAGTAGCGCGAGACATCCAGCATCATCCCGCGCCAGGCAAAGGTCGGCTGGTCCTCGATCCTGACAGCGGGAAGCGTGAATTGCGGTGCTTTTCCCGTCGGCCAGAGCTGGCGAAAGGTCTGGAGGCCATTGACAATCCCGGCGTACTTGGGGGCGCTCAAGCCCACGCCCTTAGAGCTGACCTCGAGCTGGTAGCCCTCGCTGCCGAGGTTGGTGAGCGCTGGGTTCACCTTCAGCGAGATACTACCGCGCCCACCGACCTTGGTCTCACGCCCCGTGGTCGCCTTCAGCCAGCCGGAGAGGAGCTGCGCCGCCGGACGGCTCGCGACATCGGTGCCGATGGTCACCTTCTCATCCAGCACAAACGCGCCGCTCACTTGGGTGACCGAGACCGGCTTGGGGATCAGCGACAGTGCGGGGCGGAGGGGCTGCGTTGTCAGGGCTAGGGCGCTTGCTAGCAGGGTCGTTAAAAGCACGTTACTTTGCCTCACTCTTGGGGTTGGGGTTTTTGATAGGGAACTTGGCGTCCACGGATTTCTGCCAGGCGTGGAGCTTTGCCTGGAGCGCCTTCACGCGTCCCGGCTCCTGCGCCGCGAGGTTTTTCTGCTCACCAGGGTCCGATTTCAGGTTGTAGAGCTCGATACGCTCGATGACGAACCACTCGATCAGCTTCCAGTCACCGTCGCGGACGGCGGCGGCCATCCCACCGCCTTGGTTGCCGTAGTGCGGATAGTGCCAGAAAAGTGGGCGCGGTGCAAGGGGCTTGCCCTTGAGGGCCGGCACGAGGCTCGCCCCATCGAGTGCCTCTGGGCGCAGGCCGGCGGCCTCCAGAAAGGTTGGGAAGAAGTCGCAGGTGATCGTGAGGGAGTCGTTGGTGGTGCCTGGCTTGACGACACCCGGCCACTTCACGAGAAGCGGCTCACGGATACCGCCCTCGTAGAGCCAGCCCTTGCCCGCCCGGTACGGCGCGTTGCTGGTTGGGGAGCCCTCCGAGGTCGAGAGGCCGCCGTTGTCCGACGTAAAGAGGACGAGTGTGTTCTCAGGAAGTGTCGCAAAGAGCCGCCCGAGGTTGCGGTCCAGATCCTCCAGCATCGCGGCGTAGACCGCGTGTGTCTGTGTCCGGCGGTCTTTGCGTGGGGGCTCGTCGCGAAACTCTGCCGTGAGTGTGGCGGCCTTTGCCTCGTACTTTTTCACCAGCTCGGGCTTGCCGATCAGCGGCGTGTGGGGGTCGTAGGGGGTGAACCAGAGCAGAAACGGCTTGTCTTTGCTCTGCGCGACAAACTCAATGGCCGTATCGGTGAGGCGGTCCATCAGCCACTCGCCTGTCTTGAGCTCTAGGTTGTGGAGCTTGCTGGGCCCGACATGGGCATTGCCGCCTCGGTCATCGCCGCCCACACTGAAGTCGAAGCCATGGTTCTCCGGGAGCGTCTCTTTGCCGCCGAGGTGCCACTTGCCCACCAGGCCCGTCGCGTAGCCCGCGCTTTTGAGCTTTTTGGCAATCGTGATCTCGGAGAGGCTTAGCTTGTCTGCCGCGGGGGGACAGAGCAAGGGGAAGCCCGGCTTTGTCCCGCCGAGCTTGCCCACTTGCTCGTTGATGTAGTCGGTGACCCCGGTGCGCTGCGGCCACTTGCCCGTGAGCGCCGATGCCCGTGTGGGGGAGCAGACCGGGCACGCGGCGTAGGCATTGGTGAAGCGCATCCCTTCCCTTGCCAAGCGGTCCAAGTTCGGTGTCTCGTAGAACCTGCTGCCCTGGCACCCGAGGTCGAGCACGCCGAGGTCATCGGCGAGGATGAAGACAATATTAGGGCGTATCAATTCTGTCTCCTGAGCTGAAGCTGGAGAAGTTTTTCTTCGATGGCTTGCGACGTGGGGCTGATGGAGAGGCCACCGAGGTTGGTGCAGCGCAGCTCGCGGGGCATTTGGGCGGAGACACGCTTGGCGGTCTCGATCACTTCATCTAGCGGGATCAGCGGGTCGTAGCCGGCGAGGGCCATGTTGGCGCAGGAGAGAGCGTTGCTGGCGGCCATGACATTCTTACCCAGGCACGGTGCCTCGACCCGGTTGGCGATCGGGTCGCAGATCAGGCCGAGCATGTTCTGCAAGGCCATCGACGAAGCCGCGAGCGATTGCGTGAGCGTCCCCCCGCCAAGCTGGACAAGGGCGGCCGCCGCCATGCACGCCGCCGAGCCGCCCTCCGCCTGACAGCCCCCGACCTCTGCCGCAAAGCTCCAGCGGGTCGTGATAAACACCCCGATCAGGCCGCTGGCCAGAAACGCCTTCGCCATCTCCCTTTCATCAAGCCCCAGCTCCTCTGCCATCGCGATCACAGCACCGGGGAGCGCGGCGCAGGCACCAGCAGTGGGCGCGGCGACAATCACGCCCATGGAGCTCTTCACCTCCATCAGTGCCGTCACATAGAGCACGATCCGGTTGAGGGCGCCGCCGTTGAGGAGCTGCCCCGCCGCGAGCTTTGCGGCAAAGCCGGGGCTCTGTGCCCCCAGAATTCGGTCGTCGTAGTGCGTCCCGGCGAGTCCCTGCGCAATCGAGCGGCGCAGGATCTGGATGAGGTTGAGGGCTTTAGCAAGCACCTCGTCCTCGGTTAGCCCGCCACGCTGCATCTCGTACTGCGCCGCGAGCTTCCAGAGAGGCGTCTCCTCGGAGAACCTCTCCCCCCTGCCCCCCGGGTACCCTCTGGGTGCGGGCAGTCGTTCCTCCTTGGGGAAGGGGGAGTACGAGGGGCTTTGCTCCCCTTTCCCAGCGAGGGACGAGCGCCCGGGAGAGGGGCTGGGGGAGAGGTCACTCGGGGAGAGGTTACTCTCGATATAGCGCAGCATCCCAAGGGCGCTCTTGAAGGGGACGGTGGAGCTGGGGAGGGTGAGCACGGGGAGGACGGGATGCAGCGTGCGCCCCGCCACACACACTTCCTGATCGCCAAAGAGCGAGACCGGCTGGCCGTCGATCTGAATCACTTCGATCATCCCGCCGCCGGTGGAGATGGCGTGGAGCGTGTGTGTCTCCGTGGCATTGGAGAGGGTCAGGCGGTAGGTATTGGGGTGCGGGTCTCCGACATCGACCGTCTCAATGGAGAGTTCTATTCCGGCGTCGCGCAGTGCTATTGCAGAGTCTGGCAGGCGCTCATCGGCAGCGTCCCAGCCGAGCAGACCGCCAAAGAGCCCCATGTCCGAGCCCTGGCTGGCGTGCGTGGTCGGGAGCGAGCCGCTTCTATCGAACTCCACCAGCACTCTCTCGATCTTGCCGCCCATCAAGTCCCGCGCCAGCCGCCCGATCCGAAGCGCCGCCGCGCAGTGGGAGCTCGACGGCCCGCGCATCACGGGGCCTAAAACATCGTTGAAGATACTAACTAGCATGATTTAAGAGCTCGTTTCTCGAGCAAGGGCAATGGCTTGCTCTAAGGTCAGCGCACGGCCTTCCTGCCACGCGGCATCGAAGGCGGTATCGTCGTTTAGCACGGCACGGGCGGCGGCATACTTCATCTCTAGCTGGTTCTGTGGGGCCAGAGTCATGGGGCTGTCTATCCCTTCGCGTAATTTGGCCCCTGCTCCCCAGAGACACGCCGCGCAGAGAATATCGTGTGCGCTCAAGGCCAGCAGTCCAAAGCCGGTCAGGACGTAGGAAAGACACAAGCGCCGCTCCTGAAGATACTCCTGGCAGATCGCCAGGCTCTCGTGGAAACATGCGTGGGCGGTGGAATCGTCTCCCTGGAAGCACGCGACGTGTCCCAAAGCACAGGCAGAGAAAGCGGTGCTTGCTCGGCCGGTGACATTGTCCATTTCTCGGGCAAGGGCAAGGCTCTCTTCATAGATCGAGCGCGCTCCGGCATAATCCCCCTGACAAAAGGCGACCATCCCCAGGAAGCTTTTCCCACGCATTCCCTTCGTCCTGCCCCCCAGTTCTGTCTGAAGGCGGAGGTTCTCTTCAAAATAAACCATGGCATTAGGATAGTCTTGCTGTTCGAGAGCGATCATCCCCAGGTGCTCCAGAGAGATCGCCATGAGGTGCTTCTCACTACCCTCTCGCCTGAGGCGCAGGCTCTCTTCGTGGTAGGTGCGCGCTTGCTGTAGATTGCCTTCACGCTTCGCCACATTGCCCATCTGCGTAAAGGCAGAGGCAATGAGCGCCGGACTGCCCAGTACATGAGATAGGGCGAGACACTCGTTTGCGATTTCTTTTACGCGGAGAAGATTTCCGTCGGCTAGCTCCAACCCACCCAAATAGAGTAAAGCCATGAATGTCTCGTAGGTATCGCCCACCTCTCTGAAAAGTGCGAGACTGTCTTCGTAATGGGTACGCTTTGTTGCATAGCTGGTCGTGTTCGCAACCGTTCCACGGAGCGCGTAGGCAATAATTCTCTTGTCGCCAAGCTCACGGGCAAGCTCTAGACACTCTTCAAAATGTGCCTGTGCAATACGGTTATCGGCTTGATACCAGGCGAAGTCGCCGACATTCATCAGGAGCCGTGCGCGACATTGGGTTCGTGGCTGTGCATGAGGCTTTGCTAGAGCTTGCTCCAACCACTCACGCCCTTCTGCATGGTAGCCCCGAAGAACCCAGAAATCTGCCAGGCTCAGGCTCAGGGCGCTGGCTTTCTCGCCGCCCTCATCCTGGAGCGCCCACTCTAGGCTCAGGCGCAGGTTTTCATGCTCCTCCTCCAGAGTGTTTAGCCACTTGTTCTGCTCCGCGCCCCTCACCTTTGGCTCGGCTTCTTTTGCGAGCGCCAGGAAGTAGTCCAGGTGCTTCTCACGCACCGCGCTGCCGGTTCCCCTGTCGAGGAGTCTATCGCGGGAGTACTGCCGAATGGTCTCCAGCATGCGGTAGCGCGTGTGTCCGTGCTTCTGTTCCGCTAAGACAAGGCTCTTGTCCACCAGCGACGTGAGCAAGTCGAGTACTTCCCAGTCTTCCACCGTGTCGCTCACACAGACAGCTTCCGCTGCCTCCAAAGTCCAGCCCCCCGCAAAGACCGAGAGGCTCTCCAGCACTTGCTTCTCTTGCGCGGTGAGGAGCGCGTAGCTCCAGTCGATGAGCGAGCGCAGGGTTTGCTGGCGTGGCAAGGCCGTGCGTGAGCCGCCGGTGAGCAGGCGGAAGCGCTGGTCGAGCTTGGTATTGATCTCCTCCACCGAGAGCGAGCGGGCGCGGGCGGCGGCAAGCTCAATGGCGAGGGGAATACCATCGAGGCGAAAGCAGATCGAGGCAAGCGCGGGAGCGTTTTCGTTGGTGACGGCAAAGGTTGGTTGGGTCTGAAGCGCTCTGTCGATGAAGAGCCGGACGGCCTCGAAGTGCGAGAGCGTCTCTGCCGTCTGGGTTTGTTTGGGGTCGGGGAGCGAGAGCGATGGCACCCGGTAGGTGGACTCCCCCGCGATTCCCAGGCCCTCGCGGCTGGTGGCGAGAATCTTCAGGTCGGGGCAGCTGCGGATCAGCGCATCGGCGAGCTTGGCACTGGCATCTAAAACATGCTCACAGTTATCGAGAAGCAGCAAGAGCTGCTTGTTTTTAAGAGACTCGACCAGCGTGTTTAGGATTGGTAGGCCGGTCTCTTCCTTGAGGCCCAACGCACCCGCCACGGTCTGCACCACCAAGTCCGGGTCGGCGAGGGGGGCCAGCTCGACCAGAAAGGCACCGTCGGGGAAGCGCTCCAGCAGATCGGCAGCAGCCTGGAGCGAGAGCCGAGACTTGCCGCTGCCCCCCGCCCCGGTGAGGGTTAGCAGGCGCGTTTGGGCGAGCCGCTCCTGCACCTCCGCCAGCTCTTTCTCTCGTCCGATAAAGCTCGTGACTTGTTGTGGTAGGTTGTTGGGGTGGGTCGAGAGCGACTTGAGCGCGGGGAAGCTCTCGGCGAGGCTGGGGTGCTGGAGCTGGTAGATCTGCTCGGGGCGGGCGAGGTCTTTGAGCTGGTGTGTTCCCAGATCACGGAGCGTGGCGGTGGGTGGCAGGCTATCGCGCACGAGCTCTTGCGTTGCCTGTGTCAGAAGCGTCTGCCCCCCGTGACCGGTCGAGAGCAGGCGTGCGACTCGGTTAAGCGGCGGGCCAAAGTAGTCACGATCGCGGCTCTCGACCGCGCCCGTGTGCAGGGCCATACGCACTTTAAGCGTGAGAGGCTCCGGCCATACCTCCAGGGCGAGGGCAAGCTGCGCGTCGAGAGCGGCTTGGGCTGCCTCGGGCGCGGTGGCAAAGGCGGCGCAGAACGCATCGCCGATGGTCTTGAAGACGAAGCCTGTGTGTGCCTCAATCGCCTCTCGGAGCAGGGCATCATGGCGAGCGAGGACCGTCTGCATCGCCTCGGGATGGCCCTCCCAGAGCTTGGTGCTACCTTCGATATCGGTGAAGAGGAGCGTGATCGTGCCGCGGGGAATCGCCATGGTTTATTATACTTCGCCCACTAGCTTGACGAGCAAGCCCGGGGGAGCCCTAAGAACGAGTCTTTGGGCTTGAGGGGGCTACGGGCACCTTCGTGCCCAGGGAACTCGCTGGCGACGAAGGTCGCCGTCGCCCTCTTAAGCCGAAGGATTTATCCTGCGGCTCTTGCGGCTCTTGTCTAGGGCAACTTATTTTCCAGTGCCTGCTTAGCGTAGGCATCCCACTGCACCTGCCAGAGTGCGGCCAGCTCTTTGACGCGCTCGGGGTGCTTTGCCGCCAGGTTCTCGGTCTCCGCGCGGCTCTCCTTGAGGTTGTAGAGCTCCCACGGGCTCTCTTTTCCCGCCGCGACAATCTTCCAGTCCCCGACCCGCAGTGCCCGGTTCCCCTCGTGCGCCCACCAGAGCGAGTCGTGGGTGAGGCCACTGTCGGCGGTGAAGAGTGGCGTGAGGCTCTTTCCCGGCGCGGCGTGGCCCAGGGTAGTGCTTCCTCCGGCCTGCTCTAGGATCGTCGGCACGACATCTACCAGGTGCGCTGGGGTGGTGCGGAGCGTGTTTTTCTCTTTGATCCCCTTGGGCCAGCTCACGATCAGCGGGGTGGAGATGCCGCCCTCATGCACCCAGGTCTTGTGCCGCCGGAGCGGGGTGTTGCAGAGGCTGGACCAGCCGGGGCCGATACTTAAGAACGTCCCATCGGCGCCCATCGGGAGCGAGAGATCGTGGCCGTCGCCGCGCACCATCATCTCCGCGCTCGCGCCGTTGTCGGAGAGGAAGAGGACGATGGTATTCTCCTCTGCGCCCATCGCCTTTACTTGGGCAAGCACGCGCCCGATCTCCCGGTCCATGCGGTCCACCATCGCGGCGTGGATCGCCATCTTGGTGGCCTGGAAGTGCTTCTGCTCGGTGCTCAGTGTCTCCCACGCCACGGGCCGATTGACCTCGTTGGGACCGAGCTTCTTGATGGCATCCGGGAAGGGATAGGGCGGCCCGACCTCACGCTCGATCTCGGAGAGCTTGCTGGCGGCGATCCCCAGCGCCGCTTGCTTCTTGTAGCGCACCTCGCGGAGGGCGTCCCAGCCCTTGAGGTAGGCGTCCTTGTAGCGCGCGATATCGTCCGGCGGGGCTTGGACCGGGAAGTGCGGCGCGGTGAAGGCCAGATAGGTAAAGAACGGCTGGGATTTGTGCTGCGCGTCGTGCTCTTTGAGGCAGCGAATGGCGTGCTCGGCGATATAGGTGGTCGCGTAGTAGCCGTCCTTGGGCCCAATCGGCGCCAGCGGCTTGTCGTCGAGCGTGTGCTGGCGCGGCGCAAAGTATCTATCGTGGTCGTCGAGGCTGTAGCTGTGCTCAAAGCCATTCTGCAGCGGCTTGCCGTCGATATGCCACTTCCCCGAGTGGTAGGAGCGGTACCCCAGCGCCTTGAGCCGTGTCGAGAGCAGCGGCGCCCACTCCGGGCGCGTCCCTTGCACGCCGCTCTTAACTCCCGGCACCGTGTCGCGGCGCACCTGCTGGGCGTAGTAGCCCGTCAGCAGCCCCGCCCGGCTCGGCCAGCAGCGCGCGGTGTTGTAGAACTGGGTGAAGCGCAGGCCGTTCTTTGCCAAGCTATCCAAGTTCGGTGTCTTGATCTCCGAGCCGTAGCAGCCTAGATCGGACCAGCCCATGTCATCGGCGAGAATCAGCACCACATTGGGCCGTGGGGCCTCGCGAGTTTCGTTCATGGGAACAGGTTCGGCTCCAAGCCGGGGAAGTCCTTCCTAAGAGGGAGCCGTCCAGCTTACCGTGTTGGAAAGTAGCTCGCTCCAGTAAAAGCGGAACTGGTACGTCGTGCCGGGGGTGACTCGGTACTCTACCGCGAATGCATCGCCGAAACGAAGCTCCAGCCGTGTCCCCTGAAGCGTGCCCGGAATACGGAACGTCCGCTGCGTTTTGGGGGCGATCAGGCCGCCGTGTAAGCTCTGCCGGTCGGGAGAGAAGGAAGGGAAAGTCTTTATCCAGGGAACATGGCTCGCCCCGAAGCTTACGATGCTCTGGTTGTCTTCGAGAACCCGGAAAACATGGAGGTGTCGGAAAGCGGCTTGCTGGTGGTAGCTATCCTCCAGAAGAAACGAGCAAGGCACCGTCGTATCGGAGTGGTTGTAAAACCCGAGCTCCAGAGTCAGCTCTTCTGGTGTCGGGGTGACGAGCTGCAGATGGAGGGTGCAGCTATCCAGCGTGCGAAACTCCGCCTCGGTGAGAATGCCCCGCTCGTACTGGGAAAGCCAGCGCCCGCGAATCTCTTGCCAGCGTGGATCGTCGGGATGCATGGAGAGACGTTCTGCTCTTTCACGGTAATGTCCTGCTTCGGTGTGGCCTTTCTCCAAACGGGGCGGAGAGCTTTACGGGGTGAGCATCCAGGAGAGTATCTTGCGCGAGAGTGCTGGGTCGGGGCTTGGAATCGTGGCTTGGTGGAGAACCCCGGTGGCCACGCTATTGTTGAGGAGCAAGAGCTGGGGGCGAGTGTGGTCGAAGTCTGTGAGGGCGGTCACAAACGGGGCCAGAACCTCGGAGAAGCGCGGCGAGAGAGGCGGAAATGTGCTGAGAAACGCCTCTGGAGTGAGGTGGTGCGCGGCGGCGGCCCGCACATGATCCGCGATTCGTACGACACTGTGAACCCCCGTGGGGGCGTAGCCCAGAAAGAGAAACGACTCGTCGGGGCCGCCGTCGCGGTGGAAGCGTGTGGTCACCTGCTGGTCGAACTCCGTCTGGTGTACGACGCCGAAGGGCTTACCCTGAACTGCCTCCAGCCCCTCCCGAACCCACGCCAGAGCATTGGACAGAGAGCGATCTTCCGGCACGGGAACTAGGGCGTAGCCGGGGGCGGTCGTATCGGTTCGAAAGATCGTCTGGTAGAGCGCAGCGAAGTCCATACCCAAAAGGACACTTATTATTCCGCCAGCGTTCCCTCGGAGGGGGAATCATGGCGCGGAACGACGGGCGGTGTTGAGCATGGCTTGGAGCCAGTCTAGGTACCAGTCCTTGAAGGTGTAACGATGGGGCCGGATTGGGGGCCAGAGGAGTTTGCCGATGAGACTTGTCAAACGGTACCCTTCTTCATAAGGACCTACTCCGTACTCGTCTGTCTGCCAGACATGACCATACTCTTCGCCGGAGACGACTAAGATGCTATACATACCGCACCCCCGGTCGCCGAGCTCAAGGAAGCCGGTAAGGACTTCCCAGTCATCGGGTGGCGTGTCGGTAAAGAAGTGCCTGGCTTTGGTGTGGGGAAAGGGACTCCCAATGACCTCTTCGTGTTCGGGAATCGAGGGCCAATGACTCCCATGTTCAAGGGACGGATCGTTGGGGCCAAGCGGGAAAACAGAGAGCCCGAGATCGGGACCAAAGCCGCCATTGCCGATGTGGAGCAAGAAATCTCTGTAGTCTTCGGGGAGGCGGATTCCTAGTCCTTGCTCGCGTACGGCGAGTTCTTTCTCAGTGGGACAAGAGCCCAAGACAATCTTCTCGCGTCTCCAGTATCCACCGTAGTGTTGGGTAAGCTCGGCGATACCTTCACGGACGGTTTTTAACCAGGCGTGGGAGTCGTCAGTAGTAGTCATTTTCTCTCACCCTTGCTCATGTGCCTCTTTCTCGGCCTTGCTCCAGCGCGGCTTTCCGATTTTCTTGACTCCGATTTTTGGCGGCTGAGGCGGGATGTTTTTCTCTAGAAGCTCACTCACGAGCTCCGCAAAGAGACGAAACTCCGCGAAGTCTGGTTTCTCATCTTCGGGGCGGTAGTAAACATGCTTCACGATCCCCGAGGGAAGGTGCTCGATGGAGTAGGCCCAGCCCGGCCCATTCAGGAGGGGCTGGCGATGCACAAACTCCTGTGGTTTGTAGCTGTGCTCTGGCATGAGCTGGAAGGGGGGGCGTCTCCCACTCATGGCTTCTCCCTTGCTGACAATGGGGTAGGCTTCGGCGCGACCGGCAGCATTTTCAGGAGCGCATCGCGGAGAGTGGGGTTGGTGTCGGCGAGGTTTTCGGTGCTGTCGAGGTCTTTGGTGAGATCGTAGAGGGCGATGTCGGTGAAGCCCTTACCGTCCTTGGTGCGCCGGGCGATCAGGCGGTGGGTGGCGGTGCGGACGGTGATGGTGTCTTGCCAGTAGCTGAGCGCGGAGTCGCGGACGGTGCGCTGCTGCCCGGCGAGGACGGGGGCGAAGCTCTTGCCATCGAGCGGGTAGTGGGTCTTGGTGAAGCGTGGCTGGCAGAGCTCGACCAGGGTGGGGTAGAGGTCGTCGTTCTCGATCAGAGCATCGCTGGCCTTTCCCGTGGGGCCGACTCCGGGGGCGCGGACGATCAGCGTGCTCCGAACGGCGCGCTCGAAGGGGCTGTGCTTGCCCCAGATCTGCTGCTCGCCCAGGTGCCAGCCATGATCGCCCCAGACCACGACAATTGTATTTTTATCGAGCCCTTCGGACTTTAGCGCATCGAGAACTTTTCCCACCTGCCGGTCGGTGTAGCGGACGCAGGCCAGATACGCCCGCCGCGCCGTCCGGGCCGCGTCGTCGTCGAGCGGCTGCTTTTTGGGGAAGGGTAGAGCATACTTATAGAACTCGGCGCTCGCGTGCCAGTAGGGCGCGGCGGGCTTGAGCGGGGAGGGGGGCAGAGGGATCGGCTTGCCCTCGAACGCGTCCCAGTCCTGCTTGGGCGCGACAAAGGGCAGGTGCGGCTTGAAAAAGCCTAGCCCAAGGAAGAATGGCTTGCCGGACTGCTTAAAGCCTTTCAGTTGCGCAATCGCCTCGTGGGCCATTTGGCCGTCGGGGAGGTCGTCGTCGCTCTTGGCCGTGAACTCCATCAGGGCGTTGTGCCCCTGGCCGTCCTCGCGGTGCTTGCCGCCCTCGTAGGCGAAGAAGACTCCCCAGCCGCGCTGCCACGTGCCAAACGGGGTCGGGAGCACGTCCCAGGCATGGGGCAGCTCCGGGCGACCGTCGCCCGCGCCATTGTAGCCATAGACCCGGCCATCGGCGGTGTGGGAGATCTTTCCGATATCGACCGTCTGGTAGCCGCTGCGCCGAAAGAGCTCCGGGAGGCTCTGAGCACCGGGGAGGAGCTGCGTGTCGAGGGCAGTCTTGCCGGGATAGAACGCCTCGTTGTTGGCCGTGACTCCTGTACTGCGCGGCGAGCGCCCGGTCAGGAGGGCATACCGCGATGCCCCACAGGTCGGGACAACCGCGTACTGGCGGCTAAAGACCATCCCCGACTGGGCGAGTCTATCCAGGTTCGGCGACTGCGCCTCTTTAACGCCGTAGCACCCCAGCTCGGGCCGGAGATCGTCGATGGCGATAAACAACACGTTGTAGCGGTTGGTCTCCCCCCTAACCCCCGCCGGGCGGGGGGACAATGCGGTTCCCAGAAGTGCCAAGCTAATCAGGGCGAGCTTCACGGTCGGGACGCTCCCACGCCGCGGATTTTCTCCAGCGCGGCGGCCATGGCAGCGGTGCGCTCGGGGAGTTTTGCGGCGAGATTGGTGGTCTCGCCGGGGTCGGTGGCGAGGTCGTAGAGCTGGCGGCCTTGCTTGATGAACTTCCAGCTCCCCTCGCGCAGGGTGAGGGTGTTGGCGTGCTCGACCAGGCTCGTGCGGCCGGTCTTGGACTCGCCCAGAAACGCCGCGAGCGTGTTCTCGCTATCGGGGGCGGTGCGCTTGTCGAAGCCTTGGCCGGTGAGGGCGGCAAACGACGCCAGAAAATCAACCTGGCAGACCAGCGCGTCGGAGACACCGGGCTTGACACGTGCGGGCCAGCGCACGAGAAACGGGACACGCGTCCCGCCCTCGAAGAGGCTGTACTTCCCACCGCGCCACGGCCCCGCGGGCTTGTGGTCGCCTAGCTTTTCCACCGCACTGTCTTTGTAGCCATCGTCGAGCACCGGCCCATTGTCGCTGGAGAAGATCAGGAGGGTGTTTTGGGTCAGTTTGAGTTTATCTAATGTTTTCAGAATCTCCCCGACGCACCAGTCCAGCTCCGCGATGGCATCGCCGCGTGGGCCCATCGGAGTCTTGCCGACAAAACGGGGGTGGGGGACACGCGGGACATGGATATCGTGGGTGTTGAACGAGAGGAAGAAGGGCCTGGTTTTGTTGTTCTCGATAAAGGCGACCGCTTTCTTCGTAAACACCTCCGCCATGTCTTCGTCGATCCAGCGCGCGGACTTGCCGCCCTTCATGTAGCCGATCCGCCCGATTCCATTGACCACGGCGTTGTTGTGGCCATTACTCCAGTCCATCTTCAGGCCCGCACGATCCCGGACACCGTCGAGCTCGCCGTCGTAGTTCTCTTTGGTGTAGCGCACCTGGATCGGGTCGGTCTTGGTCAGGCCGGCCACCTGCTCGTTCTCGATATAGACACAGGGGACTCGGTCGCCGGTCGCGGCCATGAGGAAGTGGTAGCCAAAGCCGACTTGACCCGGGCCGGGGGCGATCCGCTCGTTCCAGTCCGGCCCGCCGGTCGCGCCCAGCCCGAGGTGCCACTTCCCCACGATCCCCGTGGCGTAGCCCGCTTTTTGGAGCACCGACGCGACTGTCGTACGGCCGGGCTCGACAATCAGCGCCGCGTTGCCAGGAAGCACCCCCGTGCCCGGCTTGCGCCAGGCGTACTCGCCCGTGAGCAGAGCGTAGCGCGACGGCGTGCAGGTCGCCGACGGCGCATGGGCATCGGTGAAGCGCAGCCCCTCACGGGCAATCCGGTCGATATGGGGCGTCTTAACGGATCTTGCGCCGTAGCAGCCTACATCGCCAAAGCCCAGGTCGTCGGTGTAGATCAGGACGATATTGGGCCGACTGTCTTGCCTACTTCCCTTGCTTGATAAACTCATCGCGGCTTAGCTTCCCATCTTTGTTGGTATCGAACTTCTTGAAGCGCTCCTTGGCCTGCTCCGGGTCGGGCTGGCCGGCCATGAACTCGTCGTAGGTGAGCTGGTCGTCCTTGTTGGTATCTTTCCGGTTGAAGAGCGCGACTCGGTCCGTGGCGGCTTTTTGCGGTGTCTTGGCGTTCTTGGTGGTGGGGACAGGGGCACCTAGGTTTGCATAGGCCGTGTCGAGCTCCCGTGTCAGCTCCGCGATCACGGCGGCGTTCTCCGGCTTGGCGGCGACATTGACGCTCTCCTTCGGGTCGTTTTTCTCGTCGTAGAGCTCCGTGGCGACCGTCGCGCCGCTTGTGCGGTCCCGCCAGAGGGTTAGGCGCCAGCGGGTGTCGCGGGCGCTGTAGCCCATCACCGGCTTGCCGTCGGCGCTACGCGGGTACTGGCTGAGCGCCACCTTACGGACACTCGCGCTCGGGTTGTCGAGGATCGGCTTGAGGCTCTTGCCATCGAGGCCTGTCGGCTGGGGAAGCCCTGCCAGCTCGGCGAGGGTGGGGTAGATATCCACGAACTCCGCCAGAGCCGGGGTGGTCTTGCCCGCGTTGGGCATGCCCGGCGCACTGACAATCAGCGGGGCGTGGGTGGCGCGCTCGAAGTTGGTGTGCTTGTGCCAGAGCCCATGGTCGCCTAGCTGCCAGCCGTGGTCGCCCCAGAGGACAATAATCGTGTTTTTATCGAGTCCCTCCGCCTTGAGCGTGTCGAGGAGCTTGCCAACTTGGGCGTCCATGTAGCTAATCGCGGCGTAGTAGCCGTGGCGCAGCTCGCGGGAGACGGCAGGGGAGATCGGGTTGCCGGCGGGGATATTGCCGTAGCCGTGGAGCTCGCCGTTGTCGTGGCCGACAAATGCGGGGGCACCCTCCGGGAGCGTGTCGCTATCGCCGCCGGGAATCTTGGCGGGGTCGTAGAGGTCCCAGTACTTCTTGGGGGAGACAAAGGGCAGGTGCGGCTTGACAAACCCAACCGCGAGAAAGAACGGCTGCCCAGATTTTTTATAGTCCTTGAGCCGGGAGA
The DNA here is from genome assembly GCF_014202505.1 of Armatimonas rosea. NCBI lineage: Bacteria > Bacillati > Armatimonadota > Armatimonadia > Armatimonadales > Armatimonadaceae > Armatimonas > Armatimonas rosea. The sequence goes on from NZ_JACHGW010000001.1 coordinate 1,663,593, forward strand.
TCGCCTCGGCGGCCACGGCACCATCGGGGAGCTGCTCCTCGGCCTTGTCGGTGGCGAGGTAGGCATGGCTCTTGGTGGTGTCCAGCTCCTTGGTCTTGGGGGTCCAGTGGGGGACGCTCCACGACGGTGCATCGTCGTAGCCACCATGGTAGATCTTGCCCAGCCCGGCGGCGTGGTAGCCCTGTTGCTTGAAGTACTGCGGGAGGGTGACCGTATCGGGGAGCGCCGTGCGGAAGTGGGTGACCAGGTCCCAGACCTTGGTCGCATCGGGTCGCCGCCCGGTGAGGAGCGAGCTGCGCGACGGCGAGCAGACCGCTTGCTGGCAGTAGGCTTGCTGAAAGACCATGCCTGATTTAGCTAGACGATCTATGTTGGGGGACTTGATGACTGTGTTGCCATAGCAGCCTAGCTCGGGGCGCAGGTCATCGACCGCGATAAACAAGACATTGGGCTTGCTCTGCGCCAGCGCTGGGGCGGTCAGTGTGGCAAGAGCAACCAGAGAGACAAGAGAGAGAAGAAGCTTCATGGGGTTTCCTTACGAAAGAGTACGGTAGCCGAAAGCGGGGCAAGTGTCAAGCGGTTTTCCACCGTGCCGAGGCTACGTGTTCCCGCCGTCTGCGCATCCACCGCGACCTGCCAGGGGCCAGGGGGGAGCGTGAACGTGCTTGGGGTTTTGAACCGGTGCAGGGCCACAATGATCTCGGACCAGGGGTCTTTGACACGCCTGCCCTCCAGGCGAAACGCGATCCCCCGAAACGCGACCCCGTTCTCTAGGGGCAGGAAGGTGAGGGTACTCTTTACCTGCTCCGCGGTGTGCAGACGAAGCGCTGGGTGGGCGCGGCGCAGGGCGATCAGGCCCGCGAGATAGGCATGGATATCGGCGAAGCGCTCCCCGCGTGCCCAGTCGAACTGATTGGCCGTGTCGCCGGCGTCGTAGGAGTTGTGGCTCATTCCCTTGGTGCGCCCCAGCTCGATCCCCCCCTCCAGAAACGGAATCCCCTGGGAGAGCAGCACGGCGGCATGGGCGAGCTTGACAGCGGCGCGCTGGAGTGCGGGGTCATTGGGGAGGCTCAGGGCGGTCTTGTCCCAGAAGGTCATGTTGTCGTGGGCGGAGACATAGTTCACGGTCTCCGTGGGGGCGGCGGCAAAGTCTGCCAGCGAGCCACTGACCGCCTGCTCCAGCGCGGGTCTTTCCACCCGTCCCCCGTGCGAAAAGCCCGCGCCGGGGCCATCGAGCTCGCCGCGCAGGGCGTTGCGGAAGTGGTCGTTGAAGACCGCCACCCCGAGCCCGCGCTGGTCACCCTTGCCAAAGCGTAGCGGTCCGCCCCCGGTCCAGGGCTCGCCGTAGATCAGCGCGGCGGGGTTGTGGCGGCGAATCTCCTTGGCCAGCTCGGCGACCGTCTCCTTGGTAAACATCCCCAGCAGGTCGAAGCGGAAGCCGTCGATTCTATACTCCCGTGCCCAGAGAGCCAGGCTCTCGCGGATAAACTTTCGCACCATCGGGCGCTCGTCGTGGAGGGCGTTGCCCACCCCGGACTCATTGAGGAGCTCGCCCTTGTCGTTGCTGCGGAAGTAGTAGTAGGGGACGCACTCCCAGAACGCGGAGAGGGCGCCCTCACTGGGGACCGTATGGTTGTAGACCACGTCCAAGACCACCCCCAAGCCACGCCTTTGCAGCGCCGCGATCAGGGTCTTGACCTCCCGAATCCGAGCGAGTGGGTCGCCGTCGGGCTGGGTGGCGTACTGCTCCTCAGGGACATTGAAGAGTGTGGTCTCGTAGCCCCAGTTGTAGGTCTTGGAGTGGGCGGCGTTGAAGTTCTGGATCGGTAGCAGGTGGACGTGGGTGACCCCGAGTCGCGCCAGGTACTCGCTCTTTTGGGCGAGCCCCAGGTACTTGCCACGCCACTCGGGCTTGACACCGCTCGACGGATGGATCGTGAAGTCCCGGACATGGAGCTCGTAGACAAGGGCATCGGTGGCTCTCTTGCCGACGAACGGGCGCGGGGCGGGCCAGCCCGGCGGGTTGGTGCGGCTCAGATCGGCAACGACGGAGCGTGCTGAGTCGGCCGTAGCGGCGACCCCGTAGATATCCGCGGCGCGGCGGCTCTGGCCGTAGGAGCGGAGCTCGTAGTGGTAGGGAGTCCCGTGCCAGTCGCCGGGAACCGTCACACGCCAGACTCCCGCCGTGCCCCGCTTCAGCGCATGCCGCTTCTCTCCCAGTACCAGGGTCACCTGCTCCGCCACCGGGCTCCAGAGCGTGAAGGTCGTCTGGGTGCGGCTCCAGTGTGCCCCCAGATCGCCGCCTGCGTAGTGAAACAGCGGGTCCGAGAGGGCCTCGCGGACGTAGACCACGCGCTCGGGCTCCCGCTCGAACTGGACACGCAGGGGCTGCGCGACCTCTGCCGCGGTCAGCTTACGCGCTAGCCGGAGCCGCACGGACTGAAAGCGTGCCGGGGGTGCCGCGGCCCTAGAGCGCTCGGGAAGCGCGGTGGGCAGGGGGACAGTAGCGGGCTGGTTGATCGAGTCTTGAATTGTCTTCTTGCCGAAGTCCACCACAAAGCGCACGAGCTGGGCCTTGGGCACGGTCAGCGCGATATTGGCCCCGCCCGGCACGAACCCCGCGCCGTAGTTCTCGTCCCAGGAGCCCCCGCGCGTGAGCTTGTAGGCGTAGCTACCCGCCGGGAGCGAGACAACCAGCTCGTACACGCCCTCGGCGAGGCGTGTCAGCTGGGTCTCCGTGCCTGCGGGGTTCCACTCGCGCCCGCCCAAAGCTACCTGGATCGTCCCCGCCAGAACCACGTTGTTGGGATCGCGGACGGGCGCGGCTGGCTCGCCACCGGAGACCGCCACCACAGGGATACTCTGCGCCCCGACCCGCACGCGAAAGCGTGGCGCGAGCCGCTCAGGGGTGAGCGACTGGGGGAGCCAGTAGCGGATCTCATCGAGCGCATCGAGGAACGCGGGCTGGGCAGGGACGGGCAGGGCAGGGTTGCGGCGTAGCATGCGGGTATTGTACCCAGCGGCCACCCCCCCCCCGCCCCCGTCCGACGGGGGAGCTTATTCCCCCGCCGGGCGGGGGTTAGGGGGTAAGGTGTAAGTGCCCGGTGTGGCGGGCCAGCTCGACGGCAAACACCAGGCACCAGAAGAGTGTCACCCAGGGCGGCTTGGCCCAGCAGCGCCACTCGCGCACGCCCTTTGCCGCGGCGATGATGTAGCAGATCGCGGAGAGTCCGGAGAGCGCGAGCAGGGCGTACTTCCCCGTGAAGATCAGCACGAGAAACGCGGCCTTGCAGAACGTAAAGGCCCAGCCCTCCCAGTCTTTTCCCGTTCGGTCTTTCATGGGGCAGGCTCTTTCATGGCTTTACCGTGAAGCGAATCCGCGAGGGGTACTTTTTCGAGTGAAAAACGGTCTGCGTTGCCTTCACAAAATCGCTGTCGTCGGCCTTTCCGATGCTCATGAACTTCTGCGGGTTGCGGTCCACGAGCGGGAACCAGCTGCTCTGAATCTGCACTTGAAGGCGGTGGCCCTTCTTGAACGTGTGGCAGATATCCCCAAGGGCGAAGTGCACCGGGGTGGGCTTGCCAGGGACAAAGGGCTCGGGCTTGGTGAAGCTGTTGCGGAACTTGCCCCGGAACGCATCGCCGCGGACAAGGCGCTGGACACCCGTGTCGGGGGAGACATCGATCACCTTCACGATCCAGTCGGAGTCGGTGCCGGTGGTGGCGACCGTGAGCTCGACCTCGATCCCGCCGACCGTGGTCATGTCCTTTGTCAGCGGGGCACTGGTGTAGGTGAGCACATCGGGGCGCTTGCTGGCGAAGCGCTGGTCCTCGGCCATGTAGCGCGAGTCGCGGCGCACGCCGGGGAAGCTGGTATAGGGAACGGGGCTTGCCGGATCAGAGACGTAGCTATCTGCTGCGGCTTTCTCATTGCTCACGGGAGCTGTCGCGAGGCCTTTTCCGGGCTGGAGGTAGAAGCTACGTGTGGGCAGGCCCTTCGGAGGCCAGGCGGAGAAGGCAAGCCACTGGTTCGAGCCCGTGGCAAAGACCCGTGCCTTGACCTTGGGATCGGGCGGTGTTCCCTTGCCCTTGAGGTAGTAGTTGAAGAACGGCAGCTCCAGCTTGTCGCGGAACGTGGCGGCGGTGTCCTGTCCAAACCTCAGGTCGTGGAAGCGGCTCCCATCACCGCCCCAGCCCCCGTGCGACCAGGGGCCGATCACGATCGACGCCGGGGTCTTGGGGCTCTGGGCTTGCAGGGCGCGGATCATGTGCTGCGGTCCCCAGAGGTCCTCGGCATCGAAGAACCCCCCGACCACCAGGAAGGCGGGCGTCATGTTCTTAAAGTGCGGCAGGGGCGTGCGCGCCTGCCAGAAGGCATCGTAGGTATCGTGCTCGATCAGGTCGTTCCAGAAGGGAATCTTGCCGTGGAAGAAGCGCTCGTTGGCGTTCTTCAAGGCCCCGAGTTTCAAATAAAAGTCGTAGGCGTTGTTGGAGTCGTAGGAGAGCTTCGGGTCGAACTCCTGCTTGCTGGGGCCTTGTCGCGGCCAGTCGAAGCCGCCGAAGCACCAGGCGAAGTTGTCCAGGAGCATGAAGGCCCCATTGTGGTGGTCGTCGTCGCCTAAGAACCAATCCGTGACGGGAGCCTGGGGCGAGACCGCCTTGAGCGCGGGGTGTGCTCGCACCGCCCCGACCGCGGCGTAGAAGCCCGGATACGAAACACCCACCATCCCCACTTTCCCATTATTGCCCTCGACATTCTTCACCAGCCAGTCGATGGTGTCGTAGGTGTCGGAGCTCTCATCGACTCCCTTGCCATCGGGGCTGAGGGGGCGGACATTCTCGTAGTCGCCCTCGGACAGGTACTTTCCCCGGACATCCTGGAAGACCAGGATGTAGTTCTCTTGCGCGTAGCTTCCCTCGACCGGGCCGAAGTCGTCCGCGCCGTAGGGCACCGAGTAGGGGGTGCGCTCCATCAGGATCGGGTGTTTCTCGCTCGTGTCTTTGGGGGTGTAGATCACGGTGTAGAGCTTGGTGCCATCGCGCATGGGAATCTGCACATCGCGCTTGGTGTAGCGCTGCTCGACCCGCCGGAGCGCCGCCGCGTGGGGCGCGGCAGCGTGCTGGGAGACAGCGGCGAGGCCAAGGGCAAGAACGGCGAGAGGGAGAGTGCGGCGCATGAAACTCATTTCCGTATCGAGGGGCGGGATTCCTGCACGGCATCGCCCCCGTTGACCGCCCCCGTTGGAGGGGGGCGTCTTGCAGTCCTAGTGCCTCGGACACAAAGGGCGCAAGCGCCCATCCCGAGTTCACTGGTCCGGTTCGCTGGCACGGGGCTTTTCCCCGAGTCGAATCGGAAGCCTATCGTCTTTGTAGAGCTTGGCAATGTGGTTGAGCTCGGGGCGTGCCCAAGCAAAGAGCGCGGGGCGGAAGAGAAAACCTACCCCTGCGATAGCCTGCGAACCAAGGATAAGAATCAGCACGAGCCCTACCAACCAGGTAAGTAGCGAAGACTTCGGGTTGTTGCGTTTTTGCCAGAAGTGCGAGATGGCTCCGAGGAGAAACGTGGCGACATTCAGGGGAAACTGCAGTATATCAATGCCGGGCTGAGGGAGGAGCCCTTCGATAAAGGCACAGCCAAGACTCGTCAGCAGTGGTAAGCCAACGAGTAGGGCAACAATTGGGGCTATCGGTTTCATGGGCGCTTTCCTCCCCATTTTATCCCGCCCGTTGGAGGGACGGGACTGAAGAGCCTGCGGCTACAAAGGGCGAGCCGCCCATACCAAATTTATGGCCGTAGGCCTTCGTGTCGGAGCCTGCGACGACAGCAAGACGCCCCCCTCCAACGGGGGCGATCTAATCGGGGGCGATCCTCACCTCGCCATCACGAGCTGTAGGCCGCTCACCTCGGGCTTTCGGCCTCGGTGGAAGACATTGTACTCGCAGAAGCTGACGGCCTCGCCGTTTTCGTTGAGGAGCTTGGTGCAGCACTGATCCACCCGCTTCTGGTCCCAAGTGTGGGCGTCCATGAAGGGCTTGACCACGATCCGAAACGTCCGGCGGCCCACGGCTTGGGGATCGTTGCGCAGGGGGAGGAGGTCTTTGACGCCGCTGTGGGCGTAGAGGGTCATCAGATCGCGGAGGGTGCGGCCCGCGCGCAGGTTCACGGTATCGCTCCAGACCCGCTTGAGCGCGCCCTCGATCAGACCGGAGAAGCTGATCTTATCGGAGAACAGGTCCAGGTAGCGCGCGACATCCAGGTGCCGCGGGAGGGGCGTGAGAGTCGTGCGTTTTTCGTCGAGAATCCCGTAGGTCAGGACGCAGCAGTCGGGGTGGGAGCAGGGGAGCCCCACAAAGTCCGCGAGCTGGAGCGCACCGTCGGTCTGGGCCACGAGGCGCTCTAACACCCCGGTCAGGGTCAGGCGTGCACCGGGATCGTAGCCGTGCTCGTAGCGCCCGTTGTTCATCACGGGCTGGTAGGTGATCCCGCAGATCGTCTCATGGGCCAGCGCAAACCGATAGAGCTCCCCGATCTCATCGTCGTTGACCCCCGCCTCGACCGTCGGCACGAGGTTGATAAACAGCCCGGCATCGGTGGCGATCCGCAGTGCCTCCTGCTTGCGTGCGACTAGGTCTTTGCCGTAGAGCCGCTCGTGGACCTCGGGGCGGAAGCTGCCGTAGGAAAAGTACAGCTCGATCCGGTCCTTGCGTGCTGTCAGCGCCTCGACCAGCTCCTTGCTCTGGGTGAGGCGCAGACCATTGGTGTTGATCACGACCCGGTCGATGGGGTACTCCAGGGCCATGTCCAGCAGCTCGATAAAGCGCGGATGAATCGTCGGCTCGCCGCCGGAGAGCATGAGCACGTCTAAGCGGCTCTGCGTGCGAAAGAAGCTATCGAGCCGCCGCCGCGCCTCGGCGTCGGGCATCATCTCGTGGCCGCGGGCATCGGCGTAGCAGGTCGGGCAGCGCAGGTTGCAGGCCTGGGTGATCTCTAGGAGCAAGACGCAGGTGGGCGGGCCATCGGCGCACTCGGTTCCCGGCCCGCAGCACCCACCCCCCGCGCTCCGGTCTACCGCGTAGGTCCGAAAGCGCTGGTACTCGGTCGCATTGCTCGCCAGCAGCGCCGTGCTCTCCCCGTGGCGCGGGCAATTCTGCCGCATCCAGATCCGCCCCGCCTCCTCGTAGATCGTCGCAGAGACCGAACGCAGGCACGTTGGGCAAAGGCCCGTTGTTTCCTCAATCATTGTGTCCCTCGCGACTTGAAGGCTATAGGCAGAAGTACTCCAAAGAGGAGAAGTGGGGAGAAACTGCGCAGGCAGTACCCGACAAAGGAGAGGGATTGGTAGAGCTCCCACTTGATTGGTAGCCCTGAGGGGGCTATTGTTAGGAGTTCGCGTGTGCTTGGTATCAGGGAGAGCATAAATAGCAGGGCGAGAATCCTCTTCGATGCCGGATTGCATGGCACGAAAACGAGGGCGAAAAAAAGACCAACACTGCCGGTTGTGGCTGGTGTGAGGAGGATTTTAGGGAAGTGGCAGAGGGCGTCGTTGCAACGGTCAAGGGTTCTTAAGTAGCTGGCTCCCAGAAATAGCCAGAGCGGGTAGGCGACGATGTAGGCGAGAGCTGCATAGAGGAGAGCATGAATAACCTCGTCGCGTCGTTTTTGCATGAGCTTTTTCCCCTTCCCGTAAGTGAGTGTATCGTGGTTTTTGGTGCCCTGAAAAAATGGGGCTAGGCGCAGGTACGTTGGGCAAAGGCCCGTTGTTTCCTCGGTGAAGGGAGTGGTTGACATCGTGTTACGAGTGCTTACCCTTTCGGTTGTGTCGTCGTTTGCGTTTTCTTGGCAAGTGGTTTGTCTTATGTTTTTTCGATGGAAAAGGTTCAGCGTTGATCTCTAGAAAGTAACCTGGATACCAGACTCCAAAGGCGATCAAGCCCGATAGACAAAGATACCGCCAGACTCCGGGAAGGAAAACCCAAGCTCCTACCCCAAGTAAAGCAAGCCCTAGAAAGAAGCAAAGGGTGAGGCGAAGCGGTGGAGCTTTCACGTCACTACTCTGGCTCGATGCCGAGCTCGCGGAGCTTGGCGGCGAGGCGCTCAGCGCGCTCGTGTTCCGCGGTGGCGCGGGCTTCCGCCGAGTTTCGGGCGGCAAGGATGGTCTCGTAGTCCTCAAAAGCACGGCCATCGGGGCCGAAGACGGTAAAGCTGCCCTCGACGAAGGCGAAGCGCACCCCAAGGCGTGGGCTTGTCCAGCCGTCCATGCTCTCGATCCGCCGCAGGCCTCCCGCTTCTCGGAGCCAGCCCTCGGCTTCGTTGAGAGTGGGATCATAGAGGTAGTACTCGTCCACCCCGTAGCGCTCGTAGAAACCTTGCTTGCGGCTCATCTCAATCACGGTATTGCCGGGCGAGAGAATCTCCACAACAACCTGTGGGGCGATATTGTCCTCTTCCCACTGTTTGTAGCTACCCCGGTGGCCCTTAGGGCGCCCAAAAACAACCAGAACATCGGGAGCAAGCCGTGTTTGTGGCTGTCCTTGCACGGGATACCAGAGCAGGTCACCCGCGACAAAGGCTAGGGGATCGTGGGCAGTGACGAACTCAAAGCCGCCTTTGAGCCGAGCGATCCACTGGAACTGCTGTGTATTGTCCGCCATCGGCTGGCCGTCGCTTTCAGGATAGAGTGTGGGGATGGTTTGTATCATCGCAGGCCTCGCTTCCTAAATTATACGTCATCGTGGGATTCCACTCAGGCAGACGAGGAAGATGCCCAGGATGAGCAGAAGTATCAGAACCGCGCTGGTGAGCAGGCCGACACAGAAGTAGGGGTAGCGTGAGCGGAGCCGGAAGTAGGCGACCACGGCGCCGATAAAGCCGATTCCTGTGCTGATCAGAATGAGCCCCGCCAGGGTTCCCAGGATGCCGTCGATTACGGGGACCTTTGTGAACGCCTCGGAGGCGCGGTCTTGGAGCTGCATCCCACACTGCGGGCAGCGAAAGAGCGGCTCCCCGAGCTCGGTCTGGCAGTTAGGGCAGCGGTAGTGTTGATACTGTTGCAAAGGGTTTCTCCTTGGCGAGCTTGTAGACAAAGAAGACAAAACCGACGAGACAGGCCCACTGTGCGGTTGAGAGCCCCCCGTGGCGGGTCGCACCGTCGCGGAAGAACTCGATCACAAAGCGGGCGGGGCAGTAGAGCACTCCTTGGAGGTACCAGAGGCCGTTCTCGGCGGGGCGGCGGTAGGTCTCTGCGACGAGTAGGAGCACAAAGATCAGAGCGCAGGCGGCGGAGAGGTAGAGCTGGGTTGGGTGGTGCCCGGCGATTGCCCAAGGGAGTGTGCACTCCCGCCCACCGCAGCAGCCCCCGAGAAAGCACCCCCAGCGCCCCACGGCCTCGCCTGCCATGAGCGCGACCGCAAAGAGATCGCCCGTCGGGCGCACCAGCCCGAGGCGCTTCTTGGCGAGCATCACGGCCAGGTAGCCCCCGAGAATCCCCCCGAGGACGCTCTTGCCGGTGCCGCCGCTGGTCGCGAGAAACTGCCCGACATTGGCCCCCAGGAGCCCTCCGATCAGCCCGGTCATCGCGACATAGCCGATTCCCTCGGTGAGGAGGCGGCGCTTTTGGGCAAAGAGGCAGAAGACTAAGATCCCAACACTATAGGCCAAGGCATAGACCTGCGATGCGGGGGTGAAGTGCATCAGGGCCGCGAGGGGAATCATAGCGCATTGTAGCGCATGCCGGGGGCTAAAAGTCCCCGACTGAAAGAAAGAGAGCGTCCCGAGGACGCGCAAACGGCGTATGCCTCTGCGTCCTCGGGACGCTCCCAGATTCGTAGGCAGGTATTTCCAATGCCCGCACGACGGCAGGTATAATGCCCACCATGAGTATTGTATTTGTTGGGACCTACACCAAAGATAACCAGAGCGACGGGGTCTATGCCTTTCGCATGGACGACACCACGGGGGCGTGGACACGGATCGCGCAGAACATCCCCAAGATCAATAACCCCTCATTTCTGGTGGCAGATCGCAAGAACCACCGCCTCTTTGCCACAGGGGAGGTGGGCGAGGGGATCGTGGCGGCGTTTCGCTACGACCCGGTGAGCGGGGCACTGACCTTTGTTAACCAGCAGCCGTCACAGGGGGCCGATCCCTGTCACCTCTCGGTGCTGAAGACGGGGAGTCATGTGCTCGTCGCCAACTACTCCAGCGGGACCTTTGCGATGCTCCCGGTCAGTGCCGATGGCTCGCTCCGCCCCGCCACGGACACGATCCAAGATAGCGGGACGGGGCCCAACAAAGGCCGCCAGGAAGGGCCGCACGCCCACTCGATCAACCTCGATACGAGCAACAAGCTGGCCTACGGCTGCGACCTGGGCACCGACAAGGTCATGATCTTCCGGCCCAACCCCAAGACCGGAAAGCTGGTCCCCAACGACCCCGCCTTTGCCGCGGTACACCCCGGCGGCGGCCCGCGCCACTTTGCATTTCATCCCAAGAAGCCGGTTGTCTACTCCATCAACGAGCTGGACTGCACGGTGACAGTCTTTGCGTGGGACAAGGTGTCGGGGGCGCTGCGCGAGCTCCAGACCATCACGACCCTCCCGCGGCCCTACCAGCCCACCGACTCCTGCGCCGATGTGCACGTGAGCGCGGACGGCAAGTTCCTCTACGGCTCCAACCGCGGCCACGATAGTATCGCGATCTTTGCAATCGGGGCGGATGGCAAGCTGACGACGGTGGGCAATGAGTCCACGCAAGGCAAGACCCCACGCAACTTCGCGATCGATCCCAGTGGGAATTTCTTGTTTGCCGCCAACCAGAATAGCAACACGATTGTCGCCTACAAGATCGACAAGAAGACCGGCAAGCTCACGGCGACCGGAGCGAAGATCGAGGTTCCTGCTCCCGTCTGCATTGTCTTTGGGTAGTTCGCTGGGGCCTGAAAGGCCCCAGCTCGAACCGCGCAAGCGCGAAGCGGGCCGAGCCCGCGGAGAAATCTAGGCGCTCAACGCGCCCACAGGGCGCTTCGCCGAAGGCGGCTTAGACGGGGCCTTTCAGGCCCCGGCGTAGACCGCGAGGCACGCGGCGAGGTTGGCGCGTGCATCGGCGGCGGACCAGGGTATGTCTGCGTTGCTCTGGAGCGCCTCGGCGAGGGAGTCGAGGTGGAAGAAGGGGGACGGGTCTGGGGTGTGCCGGGTCTCTTCGCCATTGGCCGTCACGATCCAGTCGTTGCCCTCGGGGCGGATCTGGCCGTGGGTACCGATAAAGAGCACACGGTGTGCGCCGCCGCCTGGTGCCGCCGCCCAGGTATCTTCCAGCATCACCGAGACCGCGGAGCCGCCCGCGCGTGGCTGGAGCTTGAGGAGCGCGATCCCGTAGTCCTCCAGGGGGAGAGTCGTGTGCACCCGGTTCTCGATCAGCCCCGCACTCCAGACAATCTCCCCGTCGAAGACAAAGCGTGCCAGGTCGATGGCGTAGATCGCGTGGTCGGCCCACGCGCCGGTGGGAGCCTGGCTGGAGTCGATCCACCAGCTGGGGGCACCGCTGGGCTGACCGGGCCAGGGCGACGGTAGCCCGCCGTGGCCGATCTGGTGGTAGGAGAGGGGCGTGCCGATCGCGCCGGACTGGAGCAGCTCGCGGAGCTTGAGGACCCGCGGGGTGAGGCGCTGCATGCCCTCAAACGAGCCATAGAACTTGCCCGCTACCTCCGCGGCGACAATCACCGAGTCCAGCTCCGCGACCGTCCGTGCGGGGGGCTTGACCGCGACGACATGCTTGCCCGCCGCGAGGGCTTGCTTGGCCAGCTCCGGTGCGGCGGCCGTGGGGGCGCAGATCGCCACCAGGTGCACATCGTCGCGAGCCAGCAGGGGGGCGGCGGTCTCGGTGACCTGGATCTCGGGGTACTTCTCGCTCGCCCAGGCACGGTGGGTGGCATCTGGAGAGCTCACCCCGATCAGGGCGACTCTCTCCGACTTGCTTGCAATCTCACAGACACCATGGGCGGTGTACCAGTGGTCTAGACCCAGAAGGGCAACTCCAAAACGCATCTCTTACTCCTCACTCTCGGCAGCGGTCTCGAAGAGCTCCTCGACATCGTCGCCACTTAGGTCCGCATCCATCCCATGGGCGACCTCTTTCATCAGGTGGCGCATGGCCTGGGGGCTACTCTCGTCCACAGTATCCGCCAGCTCCGCCAAGGAGTCCAGCGCTTCGTCGGCGGAGCGTAGGCGGGCAAAGCGGGAGACCAGCTTGCGGACATTCTTGCTCCCACAGCGCGGGCACTGGATTGGAGCGGGGTTTGCCAGCATCCCCACCAGCTCGGAGAAGCGTTTTTGGGGACAGTCGTTGCAGGCGAACTCAAAGATCGGCATGAGAGGAGACGCTACTGCGTCGTAAAGCTGGCCTGGAAGTAGAAGCGGTGCCGGTTGGTCTGGGGAGGCGGGGTCGGGAGGGCATAGACCGTCCCACAGTAGATCGCAGGGCGCAGGACACTACTCTCCGCAGGGACCACGTAGCAGGTCTCGGCGATATTGTTCTGGGAGGCGAGCAGGTGCTGGTGCGACGAGACCTCTAGGACCGAGAAGGCCATGGTTGCCTGGGGGGTATCGGGCTGGATCACCAGGTAGCCCCCCTCCGAGAGCGGGGTTCCTCGGCGGCTCTCCCGGGTGGTCAGGCGGGCCGTGACCGCGCAGAGCCCGATCACAGAGAGAATCGCGGCGGTGATGGTTCGAGGGCTGACCGGCATGTTGGCGTAGCGCCGGACAGTCTCTCCGACATCGGTCTGGAGGAGGCGCTCGATCTCCTCTCGGGAGACACGGGCACCCAAAGAGGCGAGGGCGCGCTTGGTCTCGGCGAGGGCGCGGTACTCCACCGTGCAAGCAGCACAAGAGTCTAGATGGCTCTGTACTCCCTCACGCTCATCGGGGGAGAGCTCTGAATCCAAATAGGCAGAGAGACGTTCTCGACAGTGACGACACGACACCGGAGCTACCTCAGACTAAACCCTTCCAGCCGGGCTCGGAGGAGCTTGCGGCCACGATGAAGACGAGAGCGGACGGTTCCAATCGTACAGCCGGTGAGCTTGCTGATCTCCTCGTAGGAGAGCTGCTCGATATCGGCGAGGATGACCGTCTTGCGGAAATCGGCGGGAAGCGATGCCAGAGCACGCTGGATCTGCTCATCGAGCTCCTCGTGCAGGGTCACCCGCTCGGGCTCGGTGCGCGCGTCGGGGATATCGAGGAAGAGATTGCTCTCCGCCTCGCCCGTGAGCGGGGCATCCAGGCTCGTGGTGCGCATCCGGTTCTTCTTTCGGACACCGTCCACGAATAAGTTGGACATGATCCGAAAGAGCCACTTCTCAAAAGGAAGGTCACGGCGGTAGTTGTCGAAGAAGCGGAAGGCACGCACGAAGGCCTCTTGGAGGAGGTCCTCGGCATCGGCGTGGTTGCCTGTCATCCGGTAGGCGACATGGTAGGCCTGCTTCCGGTGGCGCTGCATCAGGCGCTCAAAGACGCCGCCTGCATTTCCTCCGAAAGAAGGGCTCTCGACTGTTAGTGCTTCGCTCTCCGCCATAGTTATCCTACTCTACGTCGCAAAGGCTGTGCCGCGTTCCCAAATGTAAAAATATTTTACAACGGCGCTAGCGGCTGGTCCTAGTTCTTAGACAGGGAGCGCCGCCGAAAAGTTCGCAGAAATCCCAGCCCCAGCCCCAGAAAGATCACCGAGCCCGGCTCCGGGGCACTGCTACCGGCGAGGGTACTGTTGATCCAGGCCAGGTGTGTGGAGACACGGGTCACCCCATAGAGGTCGGTGTAGGAGGAGTTGTCGGAGCCATCCCCCGCCACCCCATTGACACTGACCAGGCCATCGATCCAGCTATGGACCCCGATCACCTTCCAGGTGCCGCCGTCGTTGATGAAGGTGCCGCCACCGCTGTCGCCAAAGCTGATGCTTCCCTCCAGAGCGAGTGGGTTGTTGTCCGAGCCAAACTGGGTGAAGCGTGTGTTGGTGACGAGGTGGCTGTCAAAGTCGGCGATCAGGTAGTCGGTTGCCCAGCCCGTGAGGACACTGCTGGTCTGGTCGATCACGTTCATCGCGGCGCGCTTCTGGTTGTCACCGCCGCCCGTGTTGCCGAGGCTGCCCGTGCCGATCGCGCCATAGCCTACGGAGTAGGCGACCTGGCCTAGCTCACTGGAGCCCGTGTAGAGCTGCGCAGGAGTCACTCCCACCAGCGGGGTCGCCAGCCGGACCAGGGAGATATCCGAGCCGTTCTCAAGCTGGCCATTCCAACCCGGGGCATTAAAGACCTCCGCCACCGCGGCTGTCCCTGCGCCGGCAAGGGTGAAGCTGGCACCGCCCATGTAGATCGAGCAGTGCGCGGCACACAGGACCCACTGGGGGGCGATCAAGGTGCCGGTGCAGAACCCGAAGTTCCCGACCGCACTAAACTGAGACGCTGCTCCGAGAGTGAGGTACTGACTATCCGCGACATCGTCACGGCGCACGATAGCCTGGCTGGGAAGGGCGAGGCTCAGGGCGAGGGCACAAACAAGGAGACGCTTCATAAGAGAGGATTCCCCATGAAGCGCCCGATTTCCTACGTCCAAAAACGCGCCATCTACTTTGCGGGGCCGTTGTCGACCACGTGCATGTTGGCGATATCGACCTCACCCGGCTCGATCCCCGCCTTCACACAGAAAGTCGCGTGGACATCGGTGTGGTCTTTGGTGGTGCGGAAGGGAAACTGGTACTGTCGCCACTCCGGGGTGAAGCGCACTTGCTTTTGGAGCTCCGCCGCGTGGGGGGAGACTCCCTCCTCAAAGACAATATAGACCGCGGTCTTCTTCTCGGAGCGGCCCCAGAACTGAACCGTGAGGTTGTGGTTGCCCTCCACTGCCTGGGGGACAGTCTTGAGGAGCTGGGCACACCAGTACTTGTTGGGATCGACTGCCTTGACATCGAGGTGCAGGGAGTGCTGCAGGCCCGCGGGCAGGTCCGTGCTGGTCTGGAGCTTCATGGCCGCAACCGCGGGCTTCTGGGTGACTAGGGTCCACTCTTGCTTATTGGGGTCGATGAGAGAGGAGCCACCGAGGGGCTTTGGCGCACCGCTCACCGGACTGGTTGGGTCCGCACTCGAGGACGAAGCGGTTGGGGCTTTGGTGGTTTTCCCGGTACCGGTTGGAGCTGCTTCCGGGGTTTGAGGAGCGGGGCGTAGCTTGGTGAGCCCGATTCCACCACCGACAAGGAGGGCTGTGAGGACGGCCAGTCCGCCTGGTTTGAGAATAACTTTCATTTGAATCGCAAACTCCGATACGAGATATATCTTTTTATCGGACGATTTTGAGCCGAACATAAGGGTATGTCTATGAAATCATGGGGGACGGAGCTACTTCCCTTGGCGACTGCCGCCACTGTCTTGGGAGCACTGGCGACGGGTTGCCAGAAGGAGCCCCCCGCAGAGCCGGCCCCGACACCTACCCCCCTCCCCGAAGAAGGCATCCCTCTCCGACAGCTGGCGATCGCTACCGCCTCACCGGCCCCGAGCGCCGACAAGGGCCGGCCCATGCTGATCCCACGTCCCAAAGAAGTGCAGTTTCGTGAGGGTGGGGTCTTTAAGCTTGGCCCGGAGACCCCACTTGTCGTGCTGGGAGCCCTGACCCCCCAGGAGCAGCGCGCCGTGACCGCACTCCAGGCAGCGATGACCGCACGCTTTGGTCAGCCCCTCAAGCTCTCGGCTACGGCGCTCCCCAATGCGATCCAGCTGGGGGGACCACGGCACCCGGACACGCCCCAGAGACCCGAAGGCTACCTACTCCGTGTCCTCCCCGACGGCGTGACGCTCTCTGCAAGCGATGCCCGTGGGCTCTTCTGGGGCGTGCAGACTCTCTTGCAGCTCTTTGTGGACAAGACCGAGCTCGCCGCGGCGTCGGTGCGCGACTGGCCGACTTTGCCCCTGCGTGCGGTCCACCTCTTTCATGGCAACCGTGCACTGCCCTTTCACCAGAAGCTGATCGAGCGCATCTTTGCCCCCCTCAAGCTCAATGCGCTCTTTCTGGAGGTCGAGCAGGTACGCTGGGACGCCGACCCGGGAGTCGCGCCACCGTGGGCCGGAACACCCGCGCAGCTTCGTGAGGAAATTGCCTTTGCCCGGGAGCGCAACCTGACAGTCTATCCCCTCCTGCAGAGCCTGGGACACATGGGCTGGCTGCTGGGCCAAGGGACAAACTCCCGCTTTGCGGAAGACCCTGCCACCCCCTACGCGCTCTGCCTCAACGACCCCGCCGCGGTGCGCTATGTCGAGCGCTTTGTCGCCGAGGCTGATGCGCTCTTCCAGGCACCGGCCTTTCACGTGGGCCTCGACGAGGTCTCGCTCAAGGGGCGCTTTCCCTACCGCTCCCGCCCCACGGCAGCGCCCGAGCTCTTTCTCAAGGGGGTCAAGCACTGGCGAGACTTCTTTGCCGCCCGTGGCAAGCCGATCTATGTCTGGGCCGACATGGCGCTCCATGCCCCCGAGGTCAAGCCCGCCTTTGGAACCGCCCCAAGCGCCAGCCAAGCCGCCGCGATCCGGGCAGGCATCCCGCGCGATGTGGTAATCGCCGACTGGCAGTACGGCGAGCACGCGGATTTTCCGTCGCTGCGCCAGCTCAAGGGGGCGGGCTTTCAGAAGCTGGTCGCCGCGAGCTGGTACCGACCCAAGAATATCCAGACCCTCAGCCGCGCGGCAGCACAAGTCGGGGCGCAGGGGCTGATCCAGACCACCTGGTGCGGCTATGAGTCGAGCGAGGATGTTCTAAAAACGGAGGAGAAGCGCCAGTTCACCGCCATGGTGTTGGCTGCGGAGTACTTCTGGAACGGCGGTGGCCCCGCCCCAGGAGAGCTTCCCTTCTCTCCTGAGGCGGTCTTCGACCAGCGCTGGAGCGCCTAGTAGCGGCCCCGGTTCTCCACCTGACGGGCGTTGCCGACCTTGGGGCGACGCCCCCGGAGCTTGGTGTTGCTGAGCGCGTCCATGACCTGCTCGGCGTTGGCGGCGGGCACCTCGAAGAAGGTGACGCGGTCCAGGACGTCGATCGTCCCCACGGCCTTGGGCGGCAAGCCCGTCTCGTTGAGGATCGCGCCGACCAGGTCCGATGGCCGCAGCTTGTCGGCGCGGCCCATGCTCACAAAGAGGCGCACCATCCCCGCCTCCGGCTGCTCGCGCTGGGCGGCGAGCTCTTCGTCCATCTCCGCCTCACGGGAGTTGCCCGCCGAGGTCGCTTCCCACAGAAGCTGGAGCGCGGCGGCGGCGATATCGGCGATATCGTGGCTCTCGGAGAGCTCGCTAACAATGGGGAACTGGGCCTCGAAGTTGCCGGCCTCCAGGCGCTCGGCCAGCTTGGTGGCAAAGACCTCACGGCGGCGCACGGCGATATCGGCGGCGCTAGGAACCCGGAGCGGCGCGATCTTCGTCCCGATCTGGTACTCAAAGCGCAGGAGGTTGCGGCGCTCGCGCGGCTCGATCAGGCTCAGGGCATCGCCCTCGCGGCCCGCCCGCCCGGTGCGCCCGATCCGGTGGATATACTGCTCCACATCCCAGGGCAGGTCGAAGTTGATGACATGGGTCACGGAGTCGATATCGAGCCCGCGCGCGGCCACATCGGTGGCGACCAGAATATCGGCCTGGCCCTCCTTGAACTTCTTCATCACCCGGTCGCGCTCGGACTGCGCCATGTCGCCGTGGATGGGCTCGGCGGAGTACCCACGAACACTGAGCAGCTCGGCGAGCTCCTGGGTCTCGAGGCGCGTCCGGCAGAAGACAATGGTCGGCCCCGGGGTCTCCATGTCCAGGATTCGGGTGAGCGCCTCGCGCTTCTTGCCGGGAGCGACCTCGTAGTAGACCTGGCGGACCGTATCGACCGTGCGCTGCTTGGCCGCGATCTCGACCTTCTGGGCACCGGGGAGGAACTTCTTCACCAGGGCGGAGATCGCCGGGGGCATGGTCGCGGAGAAGAGCGCGGTCTGGCGGGACTCGGGGAGCGCCGCTAAGATGGTCTCGATATCCTCGATAAAGCCAAAGGCCAGCATCTCATCGGCTTCGTCGATCGCACAGAACGAGACCTTATCCAGCACCACCGAGCCGCGGCGCATGTGGTCCATGAGGCGTCCCGGGGTTCCGACCACCACGGCAGGGGGCTTCATGAGCGCACGGAACTGCCGGTCGATGGGCTGGCCGCCGTAGACGGGCACGACCCGCAGGCCGGTCTTCCCGGCGAGCTTGTGGATCTGCTCGGCTGCCTGGATCGCCAGCTCACGGGTGGGAACCAGCACGAGCGCCTGTGTCCCCGGCGCGTCCACATCGATTCGGGCGAGCAGGGGTAGGGCAAAGGCGGCGGTCTTTCCGGTTCCGGTCTGCGCCTGCCCGATCAGGTCCTTGCCCTCTAGCAAGACAGGGATCGCACGTGCCTGGATCGGTGTGGGGGACTCAAACCCCGCGACCGTCACCGCGGCGAGGAGCGCCTCGGGGAGGCCCAGGTCGGCAAACGTGGCAAGCGGTGCCTCAACAACGGGCTCTACCGCTTTGGGGGTGACATCCCCCGCCGCTGAGACGGCGACCCCTTCGCCCTTTCGCTCCTTCGTCGCTGCGAAGGGGGTAGGCTCTTTGGGCTTGATGGTGCGCGGCTTCAGGCGCGGTGCCGTGGGGGGCTCAAGCGGTGCGGGGATAGGCTCAGGGGCCGGTCGGACGGCACGCTTCGGCTCGCTCGCCTCGGGTTTTACGGCAGGTTTGGGCGAGAATGGGGGCTTGGCGGGGTAACCCGGCTTCGCACTGGTAGGCTTCTTCGCCGCAGGGCGAGGGGCAGATTTGGGGGCATTTGGCTTCGCGCCAAAGGGCAGGGGTTTCTTCCCTGGCTTAGGATTGTCGTTTTTCTTCACGTGATGGTATATCCCTAATCGAAGGGAATCGCCACAAATGCCTAAACTCCCCCCCGAAATGCTCGCAGAGATAGCAGGTCAACCGAAAGAGTGGGCGCAGATTGTCGAGAACCCCCGCTTCTTCCAAAAGCCTGACCCACTCGCCACCCCCGACGATGCCTTTACGCTTCTGGGGCATATCCTCTGGCGCTGGAAAGCTCCTCTGCGCTATCGTCAAGGCGGCGAGTCTTTTGGGGAGCGCCCTCAAGAGACCCTTCCTGCGATAGATGCGCTCGATCGTGCACTCGCCGCGTTTGTGCGGGCTCATCCCGGCGCGCTGGAGGCGCTACTCGCCGAGCCGGAGAACCAGAAACTGCTTGCATTTGCGCAGCAGGGCCACGATGCAAAGGCGCGCCGCGAGGAAAAGCTTTTTGGCGGACTCCCCGAGTCTCTGCTCAGTGTCCTCACCGATCAAGCACGTGCCCAAGAGGCGGAGCTACTCTGGCGAACCGTCCGCGCTCTCGATGCGCTGAGCCTCTGGAAAATCGTGCTGACCGCTCAGAAACGGTATCGGCCTTTCCTCAGAAAGTACCGGCTTGGCCTTGCTCACGGGCTACTGGGAAGCGTGCTCAAGCACAGTGGCCCCGACTCCATCCCTGAGCTGACCATGGCTCTGCGCGGTATCCTACCGCCACAGCTTGCCGATGTGATGCCCACTCTCGCCCTCCCGGAAGGGGATTTTGACTACTGCTTTCCCAGGATTCTCCCCGAGGACGAGGTGCTCTGCCAGATGACGCCGCGTGAGATCACGGAGGTACTGGCCCACTACCGAGGGATGGAAGCGGAAGAGCTCGACGCTTTTCTGATTCGCCGACGGTTCCTTGCCGAGAGCGAGAGTGTCGGTGCGGTGATTCAGAGAGATACACAGACACTAAGAACCTGCGGTATCTCGCGTGACAGGCTCGCGGAGGCGCTCCGGATAGCTCTCAGCCACGGGAACAAGCCAAAGCAATCCCCGCTCCACGTGGAAGTAACTTCCTACCGTGGTCACCACCTGGATCCCTTCCACGACGATGATACATACTACCTGAGCCGGGAAGTCGGGGGGAGTGCGGACTGCCTGGTTACCAATCGAGAGACGGGAGAGGCGATTGTGTTTGGCAGCATGCTGCCCTATCTCATCCGCCGCGCCTGCTTTTTTGAGGGCAGCGTTCCCTACCGCCTCGATCCCGCCAAAGCCTGCCGGGTACTCACTCCACTGCTCAGAACATGAAATTCCCCTTTCCCAGTGAGGTACGAACGCCCGGGAGAGTGGGTAGGGGGAGAGGTTGCGCCCCGGCGTATAATGCGCTATGGCGATCTTCAAGGCGGAACGAGACACGGGCTATCGGGGGATCTGGTACATGAATCAGCCGGTGAAAGGCCCCCTGCGCTATAAGTACAGCGGGGGCTTTGCCACCTACCCGCAGCAGCATGTCCCGATTGCGATCTACGCGCCGAAAGTACAGAAGACGTTCTTTGTCTACGGGGCGACCCCGCAAGGCAAGAACACGCTCTGGCACGCGGTGAGCTACTTCGACCATAAAACGGGGACCGTGCCGCGTCCCGCGCTGCTTCTAGATAAGAAGACCGACGATGCCCACGACAACCCGACCCTGGCAATCGACGGCGACGGCTACCTCTGGGTGTTCTCCAACTCTCACGGGACCGGGAGGCCGTCGTTTATCCATAAGAGCGCAAAGCCCTACGAGATCGATGCCTGGGAGCGCGTGCTGGAGACGAATTTTTCCTATGGGCAGCCGTGGTGGCTGGAGAGGCATGGCTTTGTCTTTCTGCACACGCGCTACAGCAAGGGGCGAGGGCTGTTCTGCCAGACGAGCCGCGACGGGCGCACCTGGGCCGAGCCGCAGCCCACGGCGTTTATCGCGGAGGGGCACTACCAGATTAGCTGGCCGGACACCGAGCGCGGCGTCTTGACCACGGTCTTTGACTACCACCCCAAGCCCGGCGGACTCAATGCACGCACCAACCTCTACCTGATGCAGAGCCGCGATGGGGGCAAGAGCTGGACAACGATCTTGGGCGAGAGGCTGGCACTGCCGCTCACACAGACCCCAAACCCTGCGCTGGTCTTTGACTACCAAAAAGAGGGGAAGCTGGTCTATCTGAAAGATATCAACTACGATTCGCAGGGCCGCGTGATCGTGCTCTACCTGACCAGCAAGGGCTTTGAGCCGGGGCCGCAGAGTGGGCCGTACCAGTGGTGGACCGCCCGCTGGACAGGAGCCGGCTGGGAGCGCTACGCCTTCACCGAGAGCGACCACAACTACGACCACGGCTCGCTCTATATCGAGGGCGAGGGCAGCTGGCGCGTGATCGCACCCACCGGCCCCGGCCCCCAGCCCGGCACGACCGGCGGTGAGGTCTTTGTGTGGACCACCCGCGACTTTGGAAAGACCTGGCACAAGGGAGCCTCGCTGACCCCCGCTGCCACGCGCAACCATACGTATGTCCGTCGCCCGCTCCACGCCCACCCGGACTTCTACGCGCTCTGGGCCGATGGAAACCCGCTCGACGAGGAGCGTGCGCCCCATGCCTCACGGCTCTACGCGGCCACCCTCTCCGGGAAGGTCCTCTCCCTCCCCGAGACAATGTCCCAAGAGAGGGCGCTCCTATGAAGGCACCCGTGGTGGTTGTCGGGGGCTTGGTGCTCGCAGGGCTGGTCTGGGCAAACCTACGGGTGGTCCCCGCGAAGCCTGAGCAGCGCCTTGCGGGGTACACGACCAGCCTCAAGGGGCGCAAGAAGGCCCAGATTCGCAACGCGACCCTGGCGGCACGGGCGCTGGAAGGGCGGGTGATCGGGGTGGGGAAGGTGTTCTCCTACAACGCCGTGGTCTCCGCCAACGACAACGACAGCGGCTACGTTCCCGCGCCGGTCTCGGTGGAGGGGACGATGGTGCCGGCGCTGGGCGGCGGGGTCTGCCAGACCTCGACCACGCTCTACAATGCGGCACTGCTGGCGGGCCTGACCGTGGTGGAGCGCCACCCGCACACGGTCGCGCCCAAGTATGTCCCGCCGGGCCGCGATGCTGCGGTGGCCTGGCCGGGAGTGGACCTGCGGCTGAAGAACCCCTACGCCTTCCCCGTGCGCTTGCAGGCGAGCGTGCGCGGCGAGCGGCTGTGTGTGGAGGTCTGGGCGGCGCAGGGGCTCCCCCGCGCCGTGACCCTGGAGAGCCGCGTTCTCTCGGTGCAGGAGCCCGGCCATGAGCGCGTCCCGGGGCGTCGTCGGGCAAGCCAAGGAACTCCCGGGCTACGGGTCGCGACCTACCGCACCCAAGGGGCGACAAGAGAGCGCCTCTCCGACGATACCTACGCGACCCTGAATGCGGTGAACTCGGACTAGGCCGCGTGCTTGCGGCGGCGGGTAAAGAGCAGGCCTCCCAGAGCGACAAGGGCCAGAGTCCCCGGCTCCGGGATCTGGTTCTTGGGCGGCGGGAGCGGCGAGGAGCCAAAGTTGCCGGTGCCGGTTGCTGTGAAGGGGGCTAGAAAGCCATTGCCACCGTCGGCGATCCGCGGCTCGATACTGGTGAGCGAGATCGAGAAGTTCTTGTTCTGGAGCGGAACCGAGAAGTCCAGGTAGTCCGACGCGAAGTTGACCACCGAGCCGCCCGTGGGGCTCTCCGTCCCAGTGAGGCTCGCGGTCTGGCTGCCGGGGCGCGTGATGAGGTTCCCCGTGGTCAGCGAGAGGCGGAGCAGGTCGCCCGCATTGCTGGGGGCGCTCAGCGACGTGAACCGCATCTCGATGTTCTGGAGCGGCTGGATCAAGAACCCACCCTCCGTGATCAGGCTTCCCTGGTTGACCGAGGACAGGGTGAGGAGCGCAGGGATATTGATGCCGACCGGCCCCAGTCCGTTGGTGGTCTGGTACTGGAAGTTCACCGGAATCGCGGAGCTCAGGCCAAAGCTCGCTCCGCCTGCGCTTGGGGTGAAGATAAAGGATTTTTCGGGGTTTGCCTGACCAAAGGTGGCAAATAGGTTAGGGGACTGTGCGTAGGCGGATCTTGTTAACGTCATAAAACTGAGCGTTAATATAGTGACAGTCCCTCTATTAAAACGACGATTCATTCTTCTCTCCACTACCAAGTTGCGTACTTATGTACGTTTTACCCCGAACTCGGTACTTTGAGAAGAATTACACAGTGAAAACCAGTATCGTTAACAGTGAGAATTTATTTTCGGCGTCTTCGGAGCAGCCCCAGTGCTCCCAAGCTGAGGAGGGCGAGGGTAGATGGCTCCGGGATAAAGGCGGCGTTCGAGGCAAACTGTCCCGACGCGTTGGCCTGGAAGCCCGCCAGGTAGCCGCTGGGGAAGTTGCCATCGTGGACCAGCCCCGGGCTGTCGATGTTGTTGAGGGAGATGCTGTAGTTCTGCTGGTTGCTGGTGCTGAAGTCTAGGAACGCCGACGAGTACTGCACAATCTGGTTGGAGCCGTTGTCGGTCTCTTCTAGGTTGGCGGTGGCGGAGCCCTTGCTCCCGGAGAGGATTCCCGTGGACGCAAAGACCGTCAGGAGGTTCTGGCCCGCGAGAGCGCCCGTACCGGTGAAGGAGATCTGGACACTCTTGAGCTTCTGGCTGGGGACAAAGTTGCCTGTGGAGAAGCCATCGACCAGCGACGTGATGGTGAGGTTGGCGTCGATAGGCGTGCCGACCGGGATCGCGGGGTTGCTGGGGTTGACCAGGAAGGTGAAGTTCACCAGGGTGGTGGTGGTAAAGCCCGTGGTCGCGGCGTTGCCGGTGTTGACAAACTCAAAGACCTTCGGCGCTACGGGGGGAGTCCCCGAGTACTTCTGGGTGAAGTTGGCAAAGGTGATGGTCTGTGCGTGACCGAGTGCGGAGGTGGCCACGAGTGTAAGGGCGACCAGTGTGGTCTTGAAAAGGGGGTTCAATGCTTCCTACCTGTTCCTGTGTCTAATGGACATTATTTCAGGAACAGGTAGGGCAAGAAGTGTGCCAGAAAGCCGGGCTTACTCGCCAGTCTTGGGCTTGTAGACCCCCGTCTTGCTGACCTCGTCGGCCTCGGCTTCGGAGGGGACGGGGCGGCCCATGCCGGTGTAGATGCTCTCGATCTCGCTCTTGGCGGCAAGCGCCTCGACATTCTTAGGATCGGCGGCGAGTGCCTTGCGGAAGTCCGAGAGCGCGGCGCGGTACTTCACCCGCTGCCCCGCCTTGTCGTCGTCCTTCATGCGGAACATTCCCCGCTTGGAGTAGGCGGCGGCGAGGGCGGTCTTGTCGCCGGCCTTCTCGGAATCGGCGATTGCCTTGTCGAGCTCCGGGGTCTTGGAGAGAGGGGCGTAGGGATCGGTCGCACCTGCCATCGGGGCACCCGCAGGCGCAGCAGGAGCCGCAGGGGCCGCAGGAGCGTCGGGGGCCCCATGCCCATGGCCATCGTCTGCAGAGTGTGCAAGCGTCGTGGTGGGGGTTGCGGCAGTTTCCGGCTCGGCGGGCTTCTCAGGAGAGCAGCCCAGTAGGCCAAGAGCGGCGAGAGGAAGGAGATAGGTGTAGCGTCTCATGCCTTAACTATACCCGCTCGACCCCCGGAAACCAGCGCAGGAGCTCCTGGACAACGAGCTTATGCCCCGCTTCGTTGGGGTGGTTGCTCTGGGAGAGAAGCGCCTCACGCGGCGTGCCCTCGGCGATGGTGCGCTCCCAGCGGGCGAAGCTATCGGCCAGCCCGAGGCTATTTCTCTCCGCCAGCTCCCGCACCTGCGCGGCGTGCTTGCGTAGCTCGACCAGGTCGCCGTTGTCCAGAGTCGGCGTGCAGCAGATCAGCGGGACTTTCTTTTTCTGCGCCGCCTGGATCATCTGCCCCCAGGCCGCCGCCGCCCGCTCCAGCCCGAGCCGCCGGTCGTTGAGGCTGTAGTCGATCAGCAGCAGATCGGGCCGGTGGCAGAGCACCTCGGCCTCAAAGCGCCGCGCACCGCTCTCCGACTCCTCGCCGCCAATCGCCGTGACAATCACGTTGAGCACGGCATGGGGAAAGTGCTCCTTGAGCGCCCGGTGGAGCAGGTGCGGGTAGGCGTGAAAGCTATCCACAACGGGCGTCTTGAAGTACCCGGCGGGCACACTATGGCCATGACAGACAATATTGACCAGCCGGTTGGACGGCCACGTCTTGCGCAGCTCCTCGGTGAGGGGCGCGAGATAGGTCTTGGGATCAGCGAGCATGGCACTATTATGCCGCAAGTTCGTGCGCTGTAACTTCCTGGCTTGAGGGCGTATCTTTGGAAAAGCTATGATTTTCACGCAGACTCCGCCCAGTCTTCAGCAGCTTGCTCAGGCGTTTCAGGCCGCCTACGATGCCAAGCGTTACTTAGAGGCGAGCGCACTGGGCCTCTACGCGATCTCTTTAGGGGAGCGCCAGCCCGAGGCGCTCTACAACACGGCCTGTGCACTTGCCCTCGCAGGGGACCGCGACCGGGCGTTCTCGGTGCTGGAGCAGGCGCTGAAGGTGGGCTTCGACGATGCCCCGCTCCTCAAGAAAGACTCGGACCTTGAGAGCCTGCGCACCGACTCGCGCTGGGCGGGGATTCTGGCGCGCACCGAAAAGGCCGCCGAGAAGCGCCGCCTCGCCCTGGCGAACCCGGACCGTGCGCCGTTTGTCACCGACGATATCCCGCGGTTTTGGGCGGCCTACGACAAGGCAGTTGCGGTTCCGCCGGGGGCACAACGCGCCTCGATCTTCCAGAGCGAGTACTTCGATAAGGCGACGCCGGGGATGAAGGACTGGGTGCGGGTGCGCCGCGCCAGCGCGGCGGGAGTGGCGGGCTTTGTGACAGCAAACCCGAAGTTCTTTGCCGCAATTCGCCCCGCGACCTACGAGATCGCCAAGCAGCGCCCGGCGACGGTCGCGGCGTTTCGCAAGTTCAAGGCGCTCTACCCCGACGCCCAGTTTCCTGCCTCGACTTTCTGTATCGGGGCGTTCTACGGCGGCGGGACGGTCTCGGGGCGGAGCCTCTTGATGAGCGCGGAGATGTACACCGCCACCCCCCAGACCCCCACCGACGAGCTGGGGCGCTGGCAGAAGCTCGTGCTCACCCCGACCCACGACCTGCCGTTTATCATCGCCCATGAGATGATCCACTTTCAGCAGCGCTACAACACGCTGGACATGACCCTGCTGCGCGCCTGCATCCAAGAGGGGAGCGCGGACTTTTTGGGTGAGCTCTGTTCCGGGAGCGTGGGGCAGTTCCACGAGCGCGAGGTCTTTCCCTACGGCAACGCCCACGAGCGTGAGCTCTGGGAGAGGTTTCAGCAGGACATGCTACGCTTCGATAGGCAGAAAGTCTGGCTCTACTCCGACAGCGGCGAGGGCAAGCGCCCCGATGACCTCGGCTACTTCATGGGCTACAAGATCTGTGAGGCGTACTACAAAAACGCCGCGGACAAGAAACAAGCCGTCCACGATATCCTCCACATCTCCGACTTCAGAGCGTTTCTTGCCGCCAGCCGCTACGCCGAGAAGTTTCGTTAGAGCCCTAGTTCCGCCACAAGGGCCGCGACCGAGCTGGGGCGCGCGGCTTTTTCGGGGCTGGTAGCGCGGGCTAGGACGGCTCTCTCCTGCTCCGTGGCGCTCTCCCCGAGGGCGAGCAGGGCGAAGCGGGCGACATTGAAGACATTAGTTTGTGCGTCGATGGTGTCCCCTTTGAGAAACTCCTCCGGGGCCATGAGGCGTGAGCTGCCCCAGTTGCGGTTGGTGGTGAGCGAGAAGCTCGGGGCCTTGACACACAGGTCCCAGTCGAAGAGCCAGGGCTTCTTGTTCTCGTAGTCGTAGATCAGGTTGCCCTCGTAGAAGTCCACGAGTGTCCACCCCGCCGACGTGACTGCGGCGAGCGCGGCGAGGATCACTTGGAGTGCGGCGCGGCGCTCGGTGTCGGGGAGGGTGTAGAATTTTTCGCGGGCCTCGGGCGTATTGAGGGTCTCGCCCGAGACAAAGGGGTAGATCAGCAGCACGCCATCATCGACCCCCGACATCAGCAACGACGGAATTATATTCTCGTGGAGGTTGGCCGTGCTGAGCTCCGCCTCGACCGCGGCACGCTCCTGGAGGGCGTAGGGGAAGAACTTGATAAAGAGCGCTGGGGTGCGCCAGGCCAGGGTGGCGCTGTCGCTCTTCTCAAACGGGCAGGCATCGGGGAGGTTGGCGGCAAGCCACTGAAACGCGGTCATCGAGAGAAGGAGGGGCTAGCGAGGATCGAGCAAGACCGCCCGTAGCTCGTCGCGGTAGAGGGCCTGCCCGACCAGCTGTCCCTTGTTGTTGAGGCCATGGAGCTCAAGCACGTGCCAGTGGCCCCGGCTCTCGATCAGGTCGTCCACGAAGTGTTTCTTGCCCTCTGCCCATAGGACGCCGCCTGCGCCCACACTCTCAAATTTCTCCGCCTGGTGCCCGGCGACCCAGCCGCGGTCGTTGATGGCCGTGGCGACTCCGGGGAAGAGAATCTCGGCGGAGCTATTGGGACGCCAGCGGAGCGCACGGGTGGGGAACCCCTCCTCGGTGTCGTCGTCGGCGAGCATGCCCGTTCCCACCAAGGTTCCGGTGGCATTGACTGCGGTCGCGCGGCCGGTCTTGCAGCGTGCAGGGAGCGGGAGCCAGGCGATCTGGTTGCTCTTCCAGACCACAGGGACATCGCCCTGGGCCACATGGACAAAGCCCGCGACCCGACCATCCGGGCAGAGGACACGCGCCTCGGCGGCATCGGAGAGCCAGCGGAAGATCGTCCCCTTGAGAACCCACGCCTGTCCCAGCGGGAGCCCCTTGCTCTCGGTAGTGCCGACAACCGTCCGGCCCTCGGCGATATCACGCGGCACGACACGCTCGCCCGGCTGCGTCTGGATCGGGAGCGCCTCGAGCTGCCCCTTACGCCAGAAAAGCCCGGATTTACCGTCTTCGATCGCCACCTCACCCTTGGGGTTGATGCCCCAGGCATAGGTGCCCGGACCGGCGAGAAAGTGGATCTTACCCCGCTCCCAGAGCGCCGCGCGATCGTCGCACGCCCCCGCAATAGTTCCGGCATCGTTGATTGCCAGACGCGAGCGTAGGCCAAACTTGGCGCTCGGGTTCGGCCCGGAAAGATCGACAAGGTGGTAGCGTAGTGGTGTCATCTCACCGTATTGTACGGCATTTCTTGGGAAAACGTGACCCGCTGTGCGTTTTGCCACGCTGTCCGGCGAAGGTGGCGTAGCTGAACCGAGCCCTTCCCAAAGCGACAGAGGAGCCAGTTACCTAGCTCCAGCGCCTCCCGGTGGGTGGTGCGTAGCGCTCCAAGATGCCGACCCGTCACGCGCCCAAAGTCATCGAAGCTGGCGTGGAGGGCCTTATCAAAGAGAGGATCAAGAGCGAAGAAATCCGGCGCGAGGCTCTCCCATGCCAGAGCGGGAGGGCGGGTTGCGACAAGCACGGGGGGGAGATCGACGGTGATGTGTGCGGTCATCGCGCGCAGGAGCAGGGTCTGGAGCAGAGCGCCGGGATCGGTGCCGCGCCGGAGCCGTCTGTCTCCTGCAAGTGCCAGGTACGGCTGCCAGTGGGGCAGGCTTGCACGGTTGGCGTAGGCCGCGTAGAACGCCTGCTGCTGCGCCGCTGTGACCGTCGGGTAGCGCAGGGGGACCGTGGGGATCAGGCGCGTCACGTGGAAGTACGCCACCGCAAAGACATCTGCCAGGGTCCCCTCCTGCAAGAAACGCTCACGCTCCGCGGCGAGGGTCACCGACGCTGGCCGGTGCGCTGGAAGAGCATCTGGGCATCGCGGCGCTTACGGTCCTTGGGCTTGAGCCGCTCGTAGCTCCCATCGGGCTTGAGCTCTCGGGCTTGGACATTGTCGGCGAGCAGGGTCGCCAGGACTTTATTGACCACGTGTGCCTTGAGCTTGGGGTTCTCGATGGGGAAGACCACCTCGACACGGCGATCCAGGTTGCGCTGCATCAGGTCGGCGCTGCCCGCGTAGAGCTCCGGCTCGCCGCCATTCTCAAAGTAGAAGATGCGCGCATGCTCTAAGAAACGCCCCACAATGGAGACTACCCGGATATTCTCCGACCAGCCCGGTAGGCCAGGCAGCAGGCAGCAGATACCGCGGATAATGAGCTCGACTCTCACTCCTGCACCCGATGCCGCGTAGAGGAGCTCGATCATCTCGGGGTCCACCAGCGCGTTCATCTGGAAGATCAGGCGGGCGGGGCGGCCTGCCTTGGCGTGCTCGGCCTCCCGCTGGATGCGGCGGGCCATCTCCTGGCGCAGGTTGATTGGGGCGACCAGGAGCTTGCGAAACTTAGTCTGCCGTGAGTAGCCCGTGAGGTAGTTGAAGAGATCGGTGACATCCGCCCCGAGCTCGGGGTCGCAGGTGAGGAGCCCCAGGTCGGTGTAGAAGCGGGCGGTGGTGGCGTTGTAGTTGCCGGTTCCCAGGTGGACGTAGCGCTTGATCCCATCGGCCTCTTTTCGGACAATCAGCAGGCACTTGGAGTGGGTCTTGAGCCCCATCAGGCCGTAGACCACGTGAACACCGGCTTGCTCGAGCTGCCGTGCCCAGGCGATATTGTTCTGCTCGTCGAAGCGGGCCTTGAGCTCGACCAGAACCGCCACTTGGGTGTCCACATCGCGGGCCGTGACCAGGGCGGGAACCAGCGGCGAGTTGGCCCCGACCCGGTAGAGAGTCTGCTTGATCGCCAGGACGTTCTGGTCCCGCGCCGCGGCCTCGACCAGGGCGAGCACGGGCGCGAAGGAGTCGTAGGGGTGGTGTAGGAGGATATCGTTGCTGGCGATCGCGCCAAAGATATCTTGCCCGGTGGAGAGGGTGGCGGGGAGGCGGGGGACATAGGGCTTGTCCTTGAGATCGGGGCGGTCTACCTTCATCAGCTCCATCAGCGATGAGTACCCGAGCTCGCCGCCGAGGCTCGCGCCCGTGGCAACCAGGTTTCGTGGGTCCATCTCTAGCCCCTCGATCACCAGGTTGCGGATGGTCGTGGGCATGGCTTCCGTCACTTCAAGGCGGGTGACAAAGCCAAAGTGGCGCTTGTTGATATCGGCCTCGACCGAGCGTAGCAGGTCCTCGGTCTCGTCCTCTTGGATCTCGATATCGGCATCGCGGGTGACACGGAAGGGGTAGACCGCACGGTGGTTGACATCGAGCCCGGGAAAGAGCGCTCCCACATGGTGGGCGATCACCTCCTCGATCCAGACAAAGCGGGTTGTGGTGCCGGTCGGGACGAGGCGTGGGAAGGTCGCGGGGATCTTCATGCGCGCGAAGCGCTGGCCCCGGATCGGGTCGTTGACCACGATGGCGAGGTTGAGCGAGAGGTTGGAGATATGGGGGAAGGGGTGCCCATGATCGACCGCGAGCGGCGTCAGAGTCGGGAATACCTCGGCCTCAAAGAAGCGCGCCAGGTTGGTTCTTTCGTCGGCGGTGAGCTCCTCGTAGGTGACCACCTCGATCCGCTGGCGCTTGAGCAGGCGGCGGAGCTCCTTCCAGCAGTCCTGAGCCAGCGCGGAGAGCCGGGCGACCTCTACCCCGATCTGGTCCAGTGCCTCGGTGGGGGTGAGGCCATCAGCGGCCACATCCGCGACCTGGGCGGTGCGCTGCGCCTGGAGCCCCGAGACCCGGATCATGAAGAACTCATCGAGGTTGTTGCCAAAGATCGCGAGAAACTTCACGCGCTCTAGGAGAGGGTTGGTCTCGTCCCAGGCCTCTTCGAGCACACGGGAGTTGAAGGACAGCCAAGAAAGCTCACGATTGATGTAGGGCATGCGCTCGGGGGTGAGCGTCTCTGTTTCCGCAGACATACCGCACAGTTTACCGCAGGTGGGGATGTGCGGGGATTGAAAGCCCCGGCACAGGGGAGGGAGCGCCCCGTGGGCGCGGAGAGCGCTTGTTTCTGCGCGTCCTCGGGACGCTCCCTAATCCGCAAACGGGGCATTCATCGAAAAGGCGCGTGGAAACCCCGGCCTTCAGGCCGGGTGAGGAAACGTGATGCCAGGAGTCCCTTGGGACGGATGGCTGGACAGATACCCGTCTCGGGGAGGGAGCGTCCCGGGGGATCTTGCTAAATTGAGCTTGGTTTCTCCACTCAGGGCTGGATTTGTCCGAAGCCCTCGGTGCTACAAGAAGCCCTCGGTGCTACAAGAAGCCCTCGGTGCTACAAGAAGCCCTCGGTGCTACAATAGGGTTTGGGAAAACGTA